>JAYUQS010000113.1:0-11875 GCA_043756645.1 Hyphomicrobiales bacterium
AAACCATAACGTTTCACCATCAAAGCCTCCTTCAATAAGGCTCCCTATGAATCACGTTTCAAATGATTTGCGAATCCCCTAATTGACGACACGCCCTAAAAAAATTGCCATCATTAAAATAAATTTTACTGCCTCACTCATCTGAGTGATGTGAGTTGCGCAAAACGATTCTAGTTTTGATCTTGGGGACAGCATTCGCCATCTAACGAAAGTGATGCGGCCATGAAGAATTATTCAGAG
Organism: Hyphomicrobiales bacterium; assembly: GCA_043756645.1. Taxonomy (GTDB): domain Bacteria; phylum Pseudomonadota; class Alphaproteobacteria; order Rhizobiales; family Aestuariivirgaceae; genus Aestuariivirga. The sequence goes on from JAYUQS010000113.1 coordinate 241, forward strand.
TATCGCGGTGTGCAATCGAAAGTCATTTTTGATAAAGTTTCAGGGCAATTTATTCAGCGTGAAGTGACGCATGATTTTGAAATTGCAAGCAAAGTAAACATCAACCAGCCGCCAGATGCTTCAATTGTGAGACTTCCGAATCGTGAAGCGAAAGCCACCGCAAGCGGAACGTCACGCAAAAGTCGTGCGACGGTGATGCAAAGCGTGAATATGAAACGCGTCGGATAATTTCAGGACGTTAAATCATGCATATAGGACGTTTGACCGGGCACACTGTGCAGGCGGTGCTGTTGCTGTTTGTTTGTGGTTTGCTTTGGGGGGCCATGCCCATGCTGTCCAAGGTGGCGGGGCAGGCGCATGCTCATCCGGTTGGTTTATCACTTGTGGTCAACAGCATTGGCGCAGTTGTGTGTTTGACTTTATGCTGGTGGCGCGGCGTTTTATATTGGCCGACGCGCAGTGACATGCAGTTCTTTTGCATTTGGGCCATACTCTACTCACTGTTAAATCAGGTGATGGTGTACTGGCTGTCCATTCATATGGACGCATCAATAGTGTCCTTATTTACAGTGCTGGAAGGTCTTTTTATATTTGCAGCTGCTGCAGCTCTGGGTCTTGAACACCCATCTCTGCGACGCTGCGGCGGATTGTTAATCGGTTTGATTGGCATGGCTTGTCTGTTCGCAGTCAGTCAGTTTGAAGGTATGCAATTTACGCCGCTTTTCTTGCTGGTTGGGCTTTTGATTCCGTTGTCCTATGCGGCTGAAAGCATTTATATCGCGACGCGACGCCCTGTTGCGGTTGATCCACTGATGGCAGTTGCCTTGGTGATGTTGTGTTCGGTGCCGCTGTTGTTTGTTGCCGCAGCTTTGACCGACGATTTCATGCCTGTCAGCTTTCCGCCTGGAAAAACGGAACTGATTGCGGTCTTGATCCTCGTGGCGACGATGTTGGCGAATTTGGCTTATTTTATTTTGATTAAAAACACAGGAGCAGTCTTTGCCGGACAGGTTGCATATTTCAGTGCGTTGTGCGGCGTGGGTTGGGGCGTTGTGGTGTTGGGTGAAACGGTTTCATGGGGTCTGGTATGGGCTTCGGCATTGATTTTCAGTGGATTGGCCCTGGTGCGGCCTGCTCCCCAACATGTGGCTGATACGGAAGATGATATCATGCAGCCGTGGCCTGCTGAATGAACATAGACGAGGTTCTGGTCAAAACAGTTGGCGAGCGCTAGGGTTAGCGAAACCTCTGACATTGGCGGCCTGATGACTCCACATTCAAATCTTCGCGGCATCATTTACATGGTGCTGGCTGGCCTGACTTTTGTCAGTTGCGACAGCTTTCTGAAATTGATGTTGTTGGATGTGCCGCCAATGCAGTCACTGGTGTTACGTGGCATCACAGCAACGGTGTGGTGTTTCGGTTTGCTTGCAGCGATGGGGCAATTGAAGGACTTGTCAAAAGCGCTTGGGTTTTGGACCATCATGCGTTCGCTGGCCGAGGTCGTGGCCGTCACGTGCTTCATTTTGGCTTTGGCCAATGTGCCGCTTGCAACTATTACTGCGATTTATCAGGTGGCACCCTTGCTGGTTTTAGCTGGAGCCAGTTTGGTGTGGGGTGAGCGTGTTGGATTTGCGCGCTGGGTATTAATCGGGCTTGGATTGTTAGGTGCATTGTTGGTGGCGCAGCCCGGAGGGGAAAGTGCGTCACCCTACGCATTATTAGGCTTTGTGACGGCCATTGCATCGGCTGCCCGTGATTTGTTATCGCGCAAGGGTTCTGCGGATGCGCCGGGTTTGGTTGTGACATTTAACGTGATTATTGCGGTGTTGTTGGCGTCCTTCATCAACAACCAAGTGTTTGAGGGATGGCAGCCTGTTCAAACACTGACATGGGGCTATGCTGTGGGTGCTGGCTTTTTTGTCATGCTTGGGCACTTTTTTGTCTATATGTCGTTCCGCTATGCCTCAGCGCGAACGGTGGCACCGTTTTATTATTCATTTACGTTGATTGCTGTGGCGGCGGGGGCCTTGCTGTTTGGAGAATTTCCAAATGGGTTGGCTTGGGTTGGAATTGCTTTGATTATTTTTTGTGGTCTGGGTGTGTTGTATTTCGAACGTGGAGAACCAAAAACGTGAATTTTGCATCGGATAATGTTTACGGTGTTGACCCCCGCATCATGCAGGCGATGGTGGATGCCAATGCGCGGCTAACCGATGTATCCTATTGCCATGATGATGACTCGAAACGCGTTGAGGAACAGCTCTCGCAGGTTTTCGAAAAAGAGGTTCGCGCTTTTTTGGTGGTGAATGGAACGGGAGCAAATTCATTGGCGCTGTCGGCAATGTGCCCTCCGTTTGGTGGCGTGTTGTGTCACGAAGGTGCTCACATCAATACCGATGAATGCAATGCGCCGGAGTTAATTACAGGTGGTGCCAAGCTTATAACCATGGCAGGTGCAGGCAATAAACTTACACCAGCAATTGTAGAAGCGCGGCTGTCACAGTTCATGCACGGTGAACATGGTGCCAAGCTTTCGGCATTGTCGATCACGCAGGCTACGGAACTCGGCACGGTTTATTCGGTTGCTGACATCAAAGCGCTGGCTGATTTGGTAAAACCGAAAGGTATAAAAGTGCATATGGACGGCGCTCGTTTTGCCAATGCATTGGTTACGCTTGGATGCGCAGCTGCCGAGATGACATGGAAGGCTGGTGTTGATGTGCTGTCGTTCGGCGGCACGAAAAACGGCGGCATGATTTTGGAAGCCGTGGTGTTTTTTGACACAGCACTGGCAGAAAATTTTTTGTATCGGCGGAAACGCGCCGCACAACTCGTATCAAAGAGCCGTTATTTGTCGGCGCAGATGATGGCCTATTTGAAAGACGATGTGTGGTTGCCAAATGCGAAACGTGCCAATGGCTTGGCGCAGACGCTGGCAAAAGGCTTGCAACAGTCAAACCGGGTGCGGTTGAGCAATCCGGTTGAGGCTAATGAGGTGTTCGCTGTTATGCCGCGTGCAACATATAATTCCGTTATGGCGGCGGGTGCGCATTTTTATGAATGGCCGATGGATGGTTTGGCTGAAAACGAGGTGCATTGCCGCCTTGTGTTGTCTTTCGCGACACCCGAAGAACACGTCACGCAGTTCCTCGCGTTGATGCGTGACCAGGCTTAAGCGTTGGGCCAGGTGTCGCTGACTTTGTAACCGTTGGGGTAAGGGTCATCAGGATCGAGCATCAATGTGGTTTGTCCGCTGATCCATGCACGACCTGTGATTTGTGGGATGATAGCTTTGTGATTGCCCACGGTGGTTTCGCTCGCAATGCGTCCAATAAATTTTGAATCGATCACACTGCGGCCAATGTAAGTTTCGCCCACCTGCATCAAGCCTTTTGCATGAAGTACCGCCATCAAAGCCGAGCAGCCAGTGCCGGTTGGTGAGCGGTCAAGCTTGCCGGGATTGACAACGCAGGCGTTGCGGGAGGTTAGCACGCCGTCGACACGCTTCACTGCTTCGCGCATGAAACAGAATGAGTAGTGCTTCCATTCCGGCAAAGTGGGGTGGTGGAAGGGCAATTGTTCGTTGGCGGCTTTTACCACTTTCCGACCAAGATCGGCGACGGTGTGAGCGTTGCGCGGAGTGATGCTTAAACCAAAATCTGCAACATCGGCCATCACAAAACTGTCGCCACCGAAAGCCGTGTCGACTTTCACTTTACCATGTCCAGGTACATCAAGTTCAACGCCCAAGTGTTGCGCAAAAGCAGGCACATTGGTGAGGGTGATGCTTTCCGCTTTGCCGTTTTTACATTGGGCTGAGATTTCAATCAGTCCGGCAGGGGCTTCCAGAATGAGATGGGTCACAGGTTCTTGCATCGGGATAATACCGCTATCCAGCAGCACCGTCGCCACACAAATGCAGTTGGAGCCTGACATGGGCGGCGTATCTTCCGGCTCCATGATGATGAAACCCATTTGGGCTTTAGGATTTTTTGGCGGCACCAGTAAATTGACATGGCGGAACACACCGCCGCGAGGCTCGTTCAAAACGAAGTTCCGGAGTGTTTGATCCCGTGCAATGAAGCGCGATTGTTCCCAGATCGTGTCACCGGGCGGAGGAGCTACGCCCCCCACAATCACATCACCAACTTCTCCCTCGGCGTGGCAGTTGATGATGTGAATAGATTTTGTCGTGCGCATCAAGGCAGATTATCACGCATGAAAATATCGATGCGAATGCGTTCCTGTGCTTCCACCAATGGCGCATGATCGGCTTTGGCAATCAATACACGCACAGCAGAACGCACTTCGTGGCCAGCGTCCTGATTGATGATTGCATCAATTGTGCCACGAATGAGGGCACGGCGAGAACCTTCAGTGATTTCATGCGCAATAAAAACAATTGATTTGGCGCGGTCTGAAGCATCCAACCCAGCGACGATACCTTTGGTGCCACCACCCACATTGTAAATGCCAATGAGATCCGGATGTTCTTTCAGAATTTGTATCGTGAGGGCTTCGGTTTTCTCAACATCATCGCGCGATTCACGAACAGGCAAAATCTCAAATTGCGGAAACTCATGTGCCATGACTTGTTCAAAACCAAATTGCCGTTCGATGTGGTCTCGCAATGAAAGTGAACCAGCAAACAAGCCGACCTTGCCTTTTTGCCCTTTGAGGAAGCGTCCCATGAGGCCAGCAGCAGTACGTCCAGCCGACGAGTTATCGATTCCGGCAAAATGAGTGCGCTTGGACCCTGGCACGTCAGAGACCAGTGTTACGACAGTCATTCCGCGCGCCACGAGAGCATTAATTGATTCTCTTACGGCGGGATGGTCAAGGGCCACGACCGCAACTCCATCAACATCCTCGCCCAGTGAATCCAAAGTGTGAGCCAAGAGTTCACCGTCAAAAACGTCTACGCGCTTGGTCATGATCGCCACGCGCTCTGCACTCATGCGATGGGCTGAATCTTCAACCTCTTGCACGATTGATTGCATAAATTCGCCAGCAGTATTCGGCAAAATAAACCAAAAGCGATATTCCCGCCCGCGCGCCAGTCGCGCTGCGATGCGATCCGGCTGATAATTCAGCTCGCGGATTGCACTTTCTACTTTTTCAACGGTTTGAGTGCGCACCCCCGGCCTGTGGTTCAACACCCGGTCAATGGTTGCCACACTTACGCCGGCACGCTGTGCCACATCTTGGATCGTTATTTTTGTCATGTTGGTAAGGTTGAAGCGCAGCACAGTCTGCTTGTCAAAGGTCTTGTTGAAACTCTGGTTGCCGTTTTGAAGTGGATCATGATTTTCACTTAATTGTCGTGCTATAGCCCAAACCATGATGAGCCGTCTTATGTTTTCTGTTTTTTGGTTTCTGTCATGCGTTGTGGTGGCATCTGGTGAAACGCCAATGACAGCAATAGCAACGACAAAACTCATCAGAGCAGCAGAAAAATCAGCAATTGATCCGCAGGGCTGGGCCATCGACTTACACGATGTTTTGCAGCAGCACGGCATGGCGGAGAGTAAAGAAAATATTTGTGCAGCAATCGCTGTGATTGACCAAGAATCAGGTTTTGTTGCCGACCCTGTTGTGCCGGGGTTGGGTAAGCTCTCTGAAAAAGCATTGCGTGATAAGTTTGGTAAAGTGCCAATTGGCGGCGCTATTGCGCTCAACTGGCTTGAGAATAACCCGACACAACAGGCCAGCTTTTTGGCTCGCATTCGCAATGCGAGAACAGAGCGCGATCTTGATCTCGCATATCGGTCTTTGGTTGATTATGCGGGTAAAACCACAAGTCTGGACGTGGTTCTGAAGCTTGGGTTTTTGAACAAGTTGATTGAAGAAAAAAATGAAATCGACACTGCGGGTTCGATGCAAGTTGCAGTGAAATTTGCTTTGGCAGATGCCAAGAATCGGCGTTGGCTGCCGATGACCCTGGATGATGTTTATGGCGTTCGAGATCATCTCTACACGCGCCAGGGTGGCATGTATTATGGTGTCAAGCAACTGCTTGGTTATGACACCGGGTACTCGCAAAAAATATATCGCTTCGCTGATTTTAATGCGGGTCGTTATGCGTCTCGTAATGCTGCTTTTCAACTCGTTGTTGAAAAACTTTCCGGGCAAGACCTCGCGATTGATGGCGATCTCTTAAGTTACGGGAAGGATGGAAAACCACTGAGCAAAGTTACTGCAACGGAAAAAGCAGTGCGAATGGCGAACACAATGCACAAGCTGGGCCTGGATGATGATACGATCCGCGCTGATTTGCTGAAAGAGAAGGAAGTTGGTTTCACGTCTGTGCGCAGTTACATCAGCCTACGTGATCGGTATGTTATTGTAGCCAAAAAACCGGCTGCTTTCGCCGTGGTTCCGGAGATTGTTTTGAGTAGTCCCAAACTTTCTAGCAGTTTTACCACCCAGCGTTTCGCTGAATCAGTTAACAAACGCTACAAAGCCTGTATAAACTCCAAACAATAAGCGGCCACCACCTTGAATAAGCTGGCTTGCCTCCCTCCGGGGGCTGGTGGGAGGAACGCCAACGTAAAATGTAGCTGGTGGCCGCCCGAGCGTACTCAGTCTCTCAGAAACCGTGCACAACCCAAGGATATTCTCAGCATGACTGCGGAGTCAAATAAATTGTGGTTTCTTGTGGTTTATGTGTTTATTTTGTGATTTAATGTTGGTTTATAGCGCTTCAATTTTAAATTTATCCACATTCAAACATGAAAAACCTCAAGTCCTGGGAAAGACAAGCACAGATCATTGCAGCTTTGCGGCATAGCGGCAGCTTGCCGATTGCAGAGCTAGCGGCACTGACGGGTGTTTCAGAAGAAACCATCCGTAGAGATGCGGTTCATTTGCAAGAATCCGGTCAAGTGCACAAGCTGCATGGCGCACTGGAATTGCCACATAACATGTCTGAGGCCAGTTATGAGCGACGGATGAGAGAAGCGGCGCCGGCCAAAATCGCTATTGCCAAAGCAGCAGCGCAAATTGTGCGGGACGGAGAAAGCCTTATTATTGACACTGGCACGACAACAACATTTTTTGCGCGAGAGTTGCGGAAAAGAAGAAATCTGACGGTCATTACAAATTCAACTGAAATTGCCCGTACATTGGCCGATGTTCCCGGCAATACGGTTTTGCTTGCCGGTGGTGAATTGCAAAGTGACAGTGGCGGGACCTACGGCCCGAGTGCGGTTGAGTTTGTATCGCGATTTCGTGTGAAGCACGCTTTCATATCTGCCAGCGCGCTTGATATTGCATTGGGGCCAATGGATCATAGACTCGAGGAAGCTGAGTTTGCTGCAATGGCAGTCGAAAGAGCGAGCCACAGGGTGATTTTGGCAGATTCGTCGAAATTTGGAATAACCTCGTTTGCACGTGTATGCAGTTTTTCAAGCATTGAGATTGTGGTGACCGAACAAACACCGCCAGCTGAATTTTTTGCCGCTTTGCGCGAACAAGACACGCGATTGGTGATTGCAACGTTGTAATAGCCGGTTTCTGCAAACCAAGTGCCGCACCCCCGTTGACCATTGGGGTCGTAATGTACCAAACTGATTGTTCAATTTGATAGGTGAACTGATGCGCTATGAAACTCCAGCAACGGTGAAAGATGCCGTTGCCTTACTTGCCAAGGAAAAAGGCAAAGCATTTATATTGGCGGGCGGAACTGACCTGCTGGTGAAAATGAAAGCGGGCATGATTGAGCCTGATCTCGTGGTTGATATCAAGCGCATCAAAGGCATGAGCGATATCAAGAAATCAGCCTCAGGCTTTGTCATCGGTGCAGGCACACCCTGTGCAGCGCTAAATGAAAATGCAGCACTCGTGAAAGCTTGGCCTGGCGTTGTCGAAGCCGCTAACTTAATTGGCTCCAAGCAAGTGCAGGGCCGCTGCACCATGTCCGGCAATTTGTGCAACGCGTCACCAGCCGCTGACTCTGTGCCAGCCCTTGTTGCTGCAAATGCAAAAGTGACCATTGCGGGCCCAAAAGGCAAACGCAAAGTGGCGGTAGAAGATGTGCCAGCAGGGGTTGGCCGCACCACTTTGAAGAAAGGTGAGTTTATTGAATCCATCACCTTGCCTGCCAAGAAGCCAAAGTCTGGCGACGCTTACTTGCGCTTTATTCCCCGCACCGAAATGGACATTGCTGTCGTGTCTTGCGGCATCAACCTGACAATTGATGGCAAGGGTGTGATTACCGCTGCCCGCGTGGCTCTGGGCGCAGTTGCTCCTACAGTGTTGTTGGTGAAAGAGGCCGCCAAAGCCATCATCGGCACAATGCTTGATGATGCCGCGAAAGCCAAACTTGCTGCCGCCGCATCAGCCGCATGCAAGCCCATTGATGACAAACGTGGCACCATTGAATTTAGAACTGACGTCGCAGGTGTGCTGGCCAAGCGCGCCGCAGAAATTGCGTATCAGCGTGCGGGAGGCAAAGCATAATGGCATTACTTGTGAACACCACCATCAACGGCGACGCCGTTGAATTTGTCTGCCAGCCCGACGAATCCTTGTTGGATGTACTGCGCAATCGTATAGGCTTGACCGGGGCTAAAGAAGGCTGCGGCACAGGTGACTGTGGCGCATGCTCCGTCATCTTGGATGGCCGTTTGACATGCTCATGCCTGATTTTGGGCGCCGAAATGGAAGGCCGTAAACTCGAAACCATTGAAGGCATGGCCGATGGTGCGGTGTTGCATCCTTTGCAACGCCACTTCATCGAAGGTGCAGCCCTACAATGCGGCATCTGCACGCCAGGTTTTTTGATCGCTGCACAAGCGTTGCTGCGCAAGACCCCTGATCCATCGGAAGAAGAAATTCGTTTTGGTCTTGCAGGCAATCTTTGCCGCTGCACAGGCTATGACAAGATCGTGCGGGCCGTTCAGTCCGCTGCCAAAGAAATGAGAGGAGCATAACATGCCACTCGATACATCACTCGTTCAAAAACAATTCAAAGTCATCGGTCAACGTGTCACCCGTCCTGACGGTGTTGATAAGGTCACGGGCCGCGCCAAATATGGTGCCGACGCTTTTGCACCGGGCCAGCTTGTGGCGCTCGTGCTACGCTCGCCGCATGCCCACGCCATCATCAAGAAAATCGACATTTCAAAGGCCGAAAAGCTGGCGGGTGTGAAGGCCGTTATTACGTCGGCTGACTTGCCGGACCTCACAGGTGGTGATCGCAGCATGCGCGACATTCTGGAAAACAGCATGGCCCGCAAGAAAGTGCTGTACGACGGTCATGCCGTGGCGGCTGTCGCAGCCGTTGACATGCATACAGCCAAAGCAGCTTTGAAATTGATCAAAGTTGATTACCAAATTCTGCCACATGTGACGGAAGTTGATGAAGCACTAAAGCCAAATGCTCCTTTGCTGCATGATGACATTTTCACTGATGGCATTGAGCCAAAGCCGACGAAGCCTTCTAACTTTATCAAACAAGCTGAATATGGCCATGGTGATATTGAAGCTGGGTTGAAAGAAGCCGATGTTGTGATTTCGCGCTCTTACAAAACCGAGCAAACTCACCAAGGCTATATCGAACCACACTCCTGCCTCGCCAATGTCGGACCAGACGGCACGGCTGAACTTTGGGTCTGTACCCAAGGCCCATTTGTCTACCGCAATCAATGCGCAACCTTGCTGGGCTTTGATGCCAACAAACTGCGCGTGACGGCGTCTGAAATTGGTGGCGGCTTTGGTGGCAAGACTCACCTGTGGGCTGAACCGCTTGCACTGGCCTTGTCGCGCAAAGCCAATCGCCCGGTGAAACTCACCATGTCGCGTGAAGAAGTTTTTCGTTGCACCGGCCCAACATCATCAGCATCAATGGACATCAAAATCGGTGTCAAGAAAGATGGCACCATTACTGCCGCTTTTGCTGAATTGCGTTTCCAAAACGGCGCCTTCCCTTTTACCTGGGCCGAATTCGGCGCGATGACGGCTTGGGCCTGCTATGATTTCAAGAACGTCAAATCCGTATCGAAAGACGTTGTCTTGAACCGTCCGAAATGCGCTGCTTATCGCGCACCTTCTGCCCCCATTGCAGCCTTCGCCGTTGAAAGTGCGATGGATGAAGTGGCCGCCGCAATTGGCATGGACCCGTTGGATCTGCGTATTAAAAACGCAGCGAAAGAAGGCACAAAGTCGTCTTACGGTCCGGTTTACGGCCCCATCGGCATTGGCCCCACGTTGCAAGCTGCCAAGAAGCATCCCCATTGGAACGCTCCGCTTGGTCCCAACATGGGCCGCGGCATGGCCTGTGGGTTCTGGTTTAACTTCGGTGGGCAAACCTGCGTTGATGTGAACGTCACACCTGATGGCAATGTAACAGTTGCGGTGGGCACCATCGACGTTGGTGGTTCACGTGCTTCAATCGCCATGGCTGTGGCTGAAGAGCTGGGCGTTCAATATGAAAACGTTCGCGTCATCGTGGCTGATACCTCATCGCTTGGTCACAACGACATGACCGATGGCTCACGCGGCACCTTCTCGTCGTCAATGGCGGCCATTGATGCGACGCGCAAGGCTGTGACCATTCTCAAGGAACGTGCCGCCAAGACCTGGGAAATTCCGGTTGAGGATGTGTCTTGGGAAGATGGCCAGGCAACGCCTGTTGGTTCCAAATATGGAAACTTGAAAACCTTGACGCTGAAAGATCTGGCAGCAACAGCAGGCAACACCGGAGGCCCGATTGCAGGCCATTCGGAAATTGTCGCTGATGGCGCTGGTGTATCCTTCGGTACGCATATTTGCGATGTCGAGCTGGACAAGGAAACCGGCCGCAGCTTGATCAAGCGCTACACGGTTATTCAAGATGCTGGCAAAGCCATGCATCCTTCCTATGTTGAGGGGCAATACCAAGGCGGTGCTGTGCAAGGCATTGGCTGGGCCTTGAACGAGGAATATGTTTACGGTGCCAATGGACGCTTACAAAACGCAGCCTTCCTGGATTATCGTATTCCCGTTTGCTCTGATCTGCCGATGATCGACACGCAGATTTTGGAAATCCCCAATCCGCATCACCCCTATGGTGTGCGTGGTGTGGGTGAAACCTCAATCGTGCCGCCATTGGGTGCCATCGGCAATGCCATCTCTCACGCCGCAGGTGTTCGCATGGCCCATGTGCCAATGTCGCCACCACGTGTGTTAAAGGCGTTGAAATCAAAGAAAGCCTAAGGCCACATTGGCTTTGGATATTCATCTCTGGGGGGCGCTGCGGCCATATGCCGGCGGCGCCCTTGTCGTTTCTATCGAAGCGTCAACCATCAGAGAATTATTCCGTATACTGATTGAAAAGTATCCGGGCATGGAACCCCATATCAAACGCGGTGTTGCGGTGTCGATTGATGGCCAGATATTTCGGGATCAATGGGATAGGGATTTGCCTGATGGGGTTGAGATTTATTTGTTGCCACGGGTGCCGGGCGGGTAACGTTTGAGATTTTGACGGCCCTCACCTGCCTCGCCAAGGCTCGGCGTCCTCTCCCGTAAACGGAGAGCAATCGCATATGACGCCAAAGGGACCTCATCCGTCCATCGCTTCGCGATGTCCACCTTCTCCATTTTCAATGGAGAAGGGACAAAGAAAAGCGTCCCCTCTCCATCGCAGATG
>JAYUQS010000114.1:0-4123 GCA_043756645.1 Hyphomicrobiales bacterium
GCATTGCAACACGCTACGAAAAAACCGCACGTAACTTTCTAGCAGGCATTCATCTCGCCTGTGCACTTGCGTGGCTCAAATGACGACACGCCCTAGATTGCCGTTCTGATTGCGGTTGCCAGCTCGGCTAAAACAGCATTATCGGCCATCTTGCCTGAGTGCGACTTTATTCCCCCACCTTCCTTCATCGGCAGAATGTGAAAGTGGAGATGGAACACTGTCTGTCCGCCTGCTGCTTCATTGTATTGCCTGATTTGGAAGCCATCAGCACCCGTGGCTTTTACCACCGCCGCAGCAACTTTTTGCACGGTCGCCATTATATGTGCCAGCACAACGGGATTAGCATCCAACAGTCCGCGAGAGGCGGCTTTCGGCACCACTAAACAGTGTCCTTCCACTTGCGGCATCACGTCCATGAAGGCGAGGGTGTGTTCGTCTTCGTAGATTTTGTGGGCTGGAATTTCACCGCGCAGGATTTTGGCGAAGATGTTGTTGGGATCGTAGGTCATGGTGGCTCCAAAAAAGTACCCTCATCCGCCCTTTGGGCACCTTCTCCCATTACCCTTCGCAAGGGCTACGGGCAACGGGAGAAGGCTGATTTAGTTTAGCCTTCTCCCGCATTTTGCGCGGGAGAAGGTGCCCGAAGGGCGGATGAGGGAGTGATTACACAAATCTCCAACGTCGTCTTCACGATGGGCTCAAAACTATTGTTGGGGGATGTGTGGAATGTATCAGAATCTAGCCTAACGACCGCGCGGTGTCAAGCGCTATTTTCCTGTCTGTCGTAAAGTTATTCACGTTCAACGTTTTTAAACGGAGAATGTTCAGCTAATAGCCGTTGATCGTGATCAATACTTGCCCGCTCATGCTCCAAATATTCCGCCACAGCGCGGCCCAAGCCCTTATGGGCGAAATGGTGCAAACTGTGGGTTTTGACGGGCAAATAGCCCCGCGCCAGTTTGTGCTCACCTTGCGCCCCTGCCTCAACCACCTTCAACCCCCTCGCAATCGCAAAATCAATCGCCTGATAATAACAGGTCTCAAAATGCAGGAAGGGGTGGTCTTCGGTTGAACCCCAGTTGCGGCCATAAAGCGTATCGCCGCCGATAAAATTCAGTGCGCCCGCAATAATCTTGCCATCTCGTTTGGCCAAAATCAGCAACGTGTGTTCGGCCATACGCTCATTGACCATCGAGAAAAACTCGCGGGTCAAATAGGGCCGCCCCCATTTGCGCGCACCTGTATCCATGTAAAATGCGTAGAAGTGATCCCAATGGTTTTCAGTCAAATCACGACCTGTGAGCAGATCAAACGTGATGCCCCGCGCTGCAACAGCTTCACGTTCTTTGCGGATGTTTTTGCGTTTCGAAGACGACAGCGTGGCCAGAAAATCCGCGAAACTTTCGAAATTTTGATTGTGCCAATGAAATTGAATATCTTGCCGCTTTAACCAAGTGTCAGGAGCCGCTGCCCAATCCTGTTCCGGCATAAACGTCACATGCGCGGATGAAGCACCCAGTTGTGCCGCCGCTGCTTCCAAGCCTTTCAGCAATTTTGGTTTGTGCACGTCCGCACCTAACAGGCGCGGTCCTGTTGCCGGTGTGAAAGGAATTGAGACTTGAAGCTTTGGATAATAACTTCCACCCGCCCGCGTAAACGCATCGGCCCAGGCATGGTCAAACACATATTCACCCATGGAATTGGTTTTGAGATAGGCAGGCACCAAGCCGAGGATTTTGCTGTCATCCTCTAAAATCAAATGCGATGCGGCCCAACCGGTACGGGCTGTGGCGGAGCCTGAGTCTTCAAGACTCGATAAAAACGCATGCGACAAAAACGGATTGAAAATCCGTCCCGCAGGATTGGCCACAGCATCCCATGCAGCCGCTTCAACATGCTTCAACGATGAAAGATTGCGAATGCGCTCCGCCATCAGGCTGCATAACCTTCGAAGGTGACTTGGTCGGAGTGTTGCAGCGCTACGGCTTCTTCTGCTTTGTTGCGAATGGTCCAGGTTATGATTTTCAAACCCTTGTCGCGCAAACTCTGCACCGGAGCATATGGCAAATCCTTGAAGTAGAACGAGACGAAATGCGGACGGGTTTTTTCAAGGTGCCGGAATTGCTGCATGTCCAAGCGGCGCTCGAGCGGCAGCGCATCATAGTCCGGGTGCACCGTGCGATCCGCAGTAATGCCGCGAATGGTTTCTGGCGAATGTTCAGCCACCGCTGCCACCAAGTCTTGGTCGAAAGACATCAGGCAATAGTGTCCCTTGTAGTTTTCCAGCACTTTCAAAGCCCGCAAAGCCAAAGCAATATCGCCATCCCAATGGGACTTCAGTTCGATGACAAGCGGCACCTTTCCGTTCACTTGCTCCAACAGTCCACCCAATGTTTGCATCTTATCGGCGGAATTTTTGATCGTGAGTTTTTGCAGTTGTTGCGTTGAGAGAGCCTTCACCAACCCCGTACCTTCGGTCAGCCGTTCCAATTTTTCGTCGTGAAAAACCATAGCCTCACCATCTGCTGTAATCTGCAAATCGCATTCAATCGCATAATTGCCAGCGATGGCCCCGGCAAAAGCTGAGGCGGTATTTTCGATAATGCCTTCGGCTTTTTTGTGCAGACCCCGGTGCGCGATTGGCCGCGCGATGAGCCAATCCAAACGCTGAATCATGTGATTTCAACCACCGCTTCAATTTCCACACTGGCATTCAGGGGCAGGGAAGCTAAGCCCACCGCAGAACGGGCATGGCGGCCCGCATCGCCAAAAACCTCGACCATAAAATCCGAAGCGCCGTTCACTACAAACGGGTGATCCACAAAGCTGGGGATACAAGCCACAAAACCCGTCAGCTTAACGATACGTTTCACCCGCGAGAGATCTCCGCCACAGGCTTCGCGCAGTTGCGCCATGACGTTTATGGCAGCTTGGCGTGCAGCGGCTTTTCCGGCGTCTTTGTCAACAGTGTCGCCCAAAATTCCGGGATGAATAACTTTGCCATTGTCGAACGGAAGTTGCCCTGATGTGAAAACCAAGTTTCCGGTTTTCACCCACCCCACATAATTGGCCACGGGTTTGGCAGGGGTGGGCAGAGTAATACCCAGTGCTGCAAGATTTTCATCTGGTGTAGACATCACAATTTATCCCCAGGTGTTTCACCTGCAAAATATGCTTGCAAATTTTCCAAGGCCCGAAGGCCCATATTGGTACGTGTACGGATGGTGGCGCTGCCTAGATGCGGCAGCAGGAACACATTTTCGAGGTCGCGATAACGCGGGTCCAAATTCGGCTCGTTGTTGTAAACGTCCAACCCCGCAGCAGCGGTGTGACCGGATTTCAGCGAGGCAATCAAATCCTCATCGACAACAGTGCCGCCACGCGAAGTGTTCACCACAATTGAGCCTTCCGGCATCATCGCCAAAGTCCGGGCATTCACAATGCCTTTTGTCTCCGCTGTCATCGGGCAGTTGACCGAGAGGAAGTCACAATGCGGCAGCAATTCATCAAAGGTTGCGTGATAGGTTGCACCCAAAGCATCAGCTTCCGGTGAAGGGCGGCGGTTGTGGTAGTGCAGTTCCATGCCAAAGGCTTTGGCGCGCTTGGCCACGGCCACGCCGATGCGGCCCATGCCGAGAATACCCAAACGCATATCGGAGAAATCTTTGCCCAAGGGATAAACAATCGAAAACCCGGCCCAGCGGTTTTCGCGCACCATGCGTTCACCCCAATAAGCGCCTCGCGCTGCGCCCAGCATGAGCAGCAAAGCGATATCTGCCGTTGCATCAGTCAGCACATCAGGCGTGTTGGTAACGATCAGGCCACGGGCCTTGGCGGCGGGAATGTCGATATGTTCGTGGCCAACAGACACCGTCGAAAGGATTTTGACTGAAGCCGGCAGGCGGTTGATCAATTCAGCGGGGAATTTATCCATCGAGGTCAACGCAATGCCGTCTTTGCCTTCGGCTTCGGCGATGATTTGATCGATCGTCTTGGCCGCGTCACTCTCATTAAATTGACAATTGAACGCCGCAGCAAACGCCGCTTCAGCTTTTGGCGGCAATTTCCGCGTTATCAGAATATTAGCCCTTGTTTCGCCATTCTTCATGTTAGGATCGCCCAA
>JAYUQS010000115.1:0-32627 GCA_043756645.1 Hyphomicrobiales bacterium
GAATAACTGCGAATCATGATCCACCTCCGCAACCAGTGAATCACGCCAAACTCATTTTGTGAATCCTATCGATTCACAAAATCAGCACGATGCTCTAGGCGCAATCCACCTTCTCCATCGTTGATGGAGAAGGGACATGAATTAAAAATATCGTCCCTTCTCCATCGCAGATGGAGAAGGTGGCGCGAAGCGACGGATGAGGTCCTTTCTCTACCGTTTCATAAAACCCACAGAATCTTCCAACGTTGGTGCCCTGCCACGCATCCAGGTGGAGAGTGCCAGCATGATATCTGCGTGCGATATGCCTTCGTAAATCTTCAAAGTCGATTGCGCACCCGCTTCGCGCAGCGCTTTGTCCAATGCAATCGCATTTCGAGGAAAGACCAGCGTATCAGTTGAACCATGCAAAATGAGAAACGGTGGCGCATCGGCGCGCGCGTGGTTGACCGGTTGGGTAGATGGCAAGTCGGGCAAGTTGCCGAACACCTCAATGGTGATGTGAGAATCCAGTGGTACAAAATCGAAAGGCCCGGCCAACGTAACGACGCCCGCAAGCTTCGTCCGATTTTCGGCATAGCGCTTGTCCAACACTGCCATGGCCAAATTATAGGCTCCGGCGGAATGCCCCACGGCGAAGATTTTTTCAGGGTCGCCACCCAATGATTTTCCATTGTCGCGGGCCCAGCGCAGTGCCAAATCAACATCATCAACAAAGGCTGGATAGCGGTTTTCAGGATGCAAACGGTAGCTCATCACGATGGTCATGAAGCCTTGGGCGGCAAAGGCACGGCCCACAAAACCATAGGAGTTCTTATTGCCTTCCTGCCACGATCCACCGTGCACAAACACCACAATTGGCGGCGGCTTATCGTTCTGCCGTGGCATGTAGATATCGAGTTTCTGGCGCGGATCAGGGCCATAGGCCATGTCTTTTTGCCATAAGATACTCGCATCTTCCTTCGGCACCAGCGCGTTGAACAATTGCAGCCGTGCAAAGTGATAGGTCAAGCCGCCTACGACCAGCACAATTCCAATCAGTGTAAAAATCTTCTTCATCCTTTAAGCTGCACCTGATTCATATTTGAAAACGAGAAATAGCCCATGTCTGCTGAACAGTCCCTCACCAAATTTCCATTTCATCTAACGGCTGAGGATGCGGCTTGGGTCACCCGCACGCGCAATGCCATGTCAACTGCGCAAAAGATCCGGCAGTTGTTTGTGCATGTGTTCTTTGGCGATGACACAGGCAATGCCAATCGGCTTGCAGCACTCTCGCCCGGCGGCGTACACCGTTTCATGGGGGAAGACCTTGAACAGAATTGGGCGGCCACGCGCGCCTTTATGGAAGCCTGTGAAATTCCACCCTTCATCACGGGGGACTTTGAAGGCGGTGGCAACCATGCCACCTGCATGACGCCCTTCACCAACCAGTTGGGTGTGGCCGCCGCGAATGACCTTGATCTTGCGGCCCAAACGGTGACAGCCATGGCAAAAGAGTCAGCGGCCTTGGGCTTCAACTGGACCTTCACACCTTGCGTCGACATCAACAGGAACACAGGCAGTGCCATCGTTGGCACACGCTCCTATGGCAGCGATGAAAGAACCATTTTGCAGCAGGCCCTCGTCCACATGCGCATGATGCAGGAACATGGCATTGCCTCTGCCGCAAAACATTGGCCCGGCGAAGGCCTGGACTGGCGCGACCAGCATTTGGTGACCACGCACAACCCCCTCACACCAAGCGAATGGCACAAGACCTTTGGCCACATCTATAAGTCGTTGATCGACGGTGGGTTGCTGTCCGTCATGTCGGCCCACATCGCTTTGCCTGAATATGCAAAAGCCAAGGGCGCCGAAGGTCTGGAATTATACCGTCCGTCGTCTCTATCGAAATTCTTGAACTTTGATCTATTGCGTGGAGAATTGGGTTTCAATGGCCTTATTGTCTCCGATGCAACGTCCATGGCTGGTCTTGGCAGTTACGCAAGTCGCGGCGAGAATGTGCCCCAGATTATTGAAAATGGCTGCGATGTGTTTTTGTTTTGCGAAAACGAAGAACAAGATATCATCCATATGGAAAACGGCTTGCGCTCTGGAGCTTTGTCGGAGCAGCGGCTTGAAGATGCCGTAACCCGCATCCTTGGCATGAAGGCGGCATTGGGACTGCATAGGAAAAACCTCGACCAGCGCATCTTGCCGTTGGATCAGGTGAAGGCAATCGTGCAATCAGCTGAGCATCGGGAACTATCACGCAAGGTTGCTGATCAGTCGGTCACGCTGGTCAAGGACACCAAACAAATCCTGCCGCTCAACCCCCTGCGCCACAAGCGCATTTGCTGGATCAGCAATGGCGCACCTGGCTTCATGCCGGGCATTCCGAACCGCGAAATGGATACCTTGCGCAACAGCCTTGAAGCGCGCGGTTTTATCCTCACTGATTACAATCCTGAAGCTGTACCGACACCTGAGAATACTGATGTGGTGCTTTATGTGCTGGCTGAAGAGTCCTCATTCGGAAAATCCCGCATTGTTCTTCCGTGGAAAACCCTGCAGCCGGGCATCCCGCATCTGATGACGCGCTACTGGCACGACATTCCCACAGTCATGGTATCATTTGGCCACACTTATTATCTGCAAGATGCGCCACGCGTCCCGGTTTACATCAATGCCTACTCAACTGTGCCTGACGCGCAATTGGCCGTGGCGGAACGCTTGACAGGCAATCGCGGCTTTAGTGGCGTGAGTCCCGTGGACGCCTTTGCGGACGCACCGGATGCGCGGTACTGATCTTAAGCGCGGGCCTTGGATTTTTCTTGATCAAAAAATTGGCGTAAATCTTCCAGTGTTTTTGGCTTGCTGAAATAATAGCCTTGCATTTCAGTGCAGCCTTGGGCTTTCACTGAATTCAACTGCTCCAAAGTTTCAATGCCCTCAGCTGTTACCGACATGCCAAGCTGGGTGCCAATGGTTGTGATAGCTTGGAAAACTGCATCCATTTTTTCAGTGGACATGTTGGGCAAGAATGAACGGTCGATTTTTATGCGGTCAAAGTCATATTCTTTTAGGCAATTCAGCGATGAGAAACCGATGCCAAAATCATCTAACGCAATTCGCACGCCCGCAGTGCGCAGCTGATTGACGTTGTCCAAAACAATTTTGTCACCACTGGCTAGTATTGACTCTGTCAGCTCCAATTCCAGTCGATTGGGCGTCAATCCACTTTGGTTCAGTGCGCTAATCACTTGTAACGGAAACACTTGACTGCGCATTTGCCGGACAGAAATGTTCACGGCAACTTTAATATGCGCAGGCCATGTTTGTGCATCTTTGCACGCTCTGTTCAAAGCCCACTCACCAATGGCGCTGATCAATCCTAATTCTTCAACCATTGGAATGAATTGCATGGGCTGCACCATTCCCCGTTCTGGATGATGCCACCGTAACAGCGCTTCGCAACTCGATACTTCGCCATTGGCGGCGCTGATGATCGGCTGATAGTGAAGTATAAATTCGTTGTTCTGCAAGGCTTGGCGCAAGTCTGCTTCCAACTTGCGGCGGCGCAAATGTTCTGCATCCATGGACGGTTCAAAGAAGCGGAAGCTCCCTTTTTCTTCATTTTTGACACGGAACATTGCGAGGTCGGCACAGCGCAACACCTCGTCTGGCTTGCGCATATCCTGCTGCAAGATAGCGATACCAATACTGGTGCCGATACTGATGGTATGACCGTCAATCACAAATGGTGTCGCAATATTTTCGATGATGCGGCTGGCCACTGTTACTGCGTCATAGGGTGCGCTGCTATTGCGCATCAAGACCACAAATTCATCGCCGCCGATACGCGCTGCCACATCATTCGCACGAATAGATTTTGTAATTGTGTTGGCGGCATGTTGTAGCACCTTGTCGCCCACTTGATGACCCAAAGTATCGTTCACCGCTTTGAAGCGATCAAGGTCGAGGTACAAGACAACTGATGTTATTGGCTTGCGAGACAAATCTGCGAGCAGCAGATTGATATGGCTTTCAAGCAGCATGCGGTTTGGCAACCCAGTTAATGCGTCATGGCTGGCATTATGCCTCAGCATATTGCCTTCACGACGCGAGACGCCAATTGCCGCAACGCCCAACAATGTCAAAAGAAGGTAAGCCAGCCCCGTCCATGTCGCATAACGTCTAATGCCGAGGAAAGAGGATGTATCGTAGAATGCTTGCGAGTCATGGCGACTGGTCAGTTTCCAAAAACCACGTGGGTCATTCACGGCGATGTGTTGCTCGCTGCCAAAAGTGGCAGGCGTAGACTGATTGCCTATTAGCCAGGGACGCCAATCTTTTTTGACTGTAATTGCTGCCAGTTTTCCAGACTTAAACTCACTTTTCGGACTTTCCAGCGCAAAGGAACCAGCCGGCACAATCTTACTCAAACTCACCACAGGAATTGCAGCTGTGACCAATCCTGCAAATTCGCCGTTTACATTCGAATATGGCGTTGAAAACGCGATTGCTGACACATGTTGCGCCACAATTTCAGAATTGACGGCAGGAGCCCAGATGCTCATCACGGGGCTATTGATGACTGGTGCCGCCGCTTTCTGGCTAGCCTCAAACGTCCGGAACCACTGCAATTGTTCAACCATGATTTGGCGTTGCGACAAGGTCATGGATTGATTTACCGACGGATGAACGCCAGACGGAACTTTGATGTTCGCCTCACTGCTTGAACAATTGAAACAAATACCAGGCGCTTGTAATACTCCAGTTGCCGGATTCAGTGTTTCCGGTCTGAACCCTTCTGGCACCACATAGACCTGCGCATTTTCGAATTGCGATGTTATTTGGGCTACAATTTGTTGAATATTCTGGCGATCCAAAATATTGAGCGATTGATCGTTATTGCTGACGCGTCGAACACCCGATGTCAGGGCGATCAATTGAAGACTATTTGAAACTGCTTGCAAGCTGGATTGGATGCGCTCTGCTTTAACCTGCATGTCATTGTCGATTTGTTCCAGATGCGCAGTCCACGCTGTAGCAATCTGCCATTGTGTTGTGACCCAACCAAAGGCCAAGGCAGCCAATCCCACGGCCCCCACCAATCCAAATGCAAATTTTGAATTTATGTTACGCAAACTCAACAAACCCTAAACAACACCCCTTCAGGTTAAGGCTAAAGTGTGAAGGCCCCGTTACCGGTTAAACTCTGAGCTAAACCATCAACGACTGATTCATCATGATCCCATGAAAGGCTGATTTGGCGCTGGTTTTTAGGAGTTCAGCAAGGCACTTGCGGCATTTTCCCAAGTTGCGTGTGGGAGCTCGAAATTCGGGTTGCGCAAAAGGGCAGATGAAGATGGCGCGGAAATCAATTGATTTGAATGTGGTGCAACGTTTGGCAAAAATGGCCGATCTTGCCGTTCTAACCAGCGGTGCATTTGTGTTGACGGTGTTGCAATCGAAAACCGGACAGCCTGAAGCCAATGGCTTTTTTGCATTGCTTGTTGCACTCACCAGTGTGTTGGGTTTGCGCGGTTCGGGACTTTACAAGCCAATGGCCTGGACTCACGGTTTGACATCGGCCTTTAAATCATTTGCCATTTCTGTGTTTGCAGGTGCGATGATTTATGTTGTTGCTCTCCTCACGCCGGTTGATCTTCCATTTACTTGGATCACTTCATGGGCGGTTTTATGTGCCCCGTATTTTTTCATCTCGCGTATGATCGCGCAAGTTTGGGTCAGGCCTGCTGAACGCGCCGGACAATTCCGTACACGCATTGCATTTGTGGGCGGCGGACAAGCGGCTGAAGATGCGCTGAATTTGCTTGAACAATCGAACACTGATGAATTTGAAGTGCTGGGCCTGTTTGATGACCGTTTTGACAATCGCAGCCCTGAGTCTGTGCGCAAATACAGAAAGATCGGCAGCATTACGGATCTCGCCCCTTATGCCCGTGAGCAAGCCATTGACCTGATTATTGTGGCCATTCCCTTGTCAGCTGAAACCCGCATGCTGCAGATTCTGAAACGTCTGTGGGAATTGCCGGTTGATATTCGCATCAGCGGCGCGTCAGGCAAACTCAAGCTGTCGCGTGGTGCTTACACTTATCTTGGAAATCTGCCGTTGCTGTCGGCCTTTGAACGCCCGCTTTCGGGCTGGGATGTGGTTATGAAATCGGCTGTGGACCGCGTGATTGCGCTGCTTGCCATTATTGGCCTGGCGCCTGTCATGCTGGCTGTTGCGGCGGCGGTGAAGTGGGAAAGCAAAGGCCCGGTGATTTTCAAGCAGAAGCGTTTTGGTTTTAACAATCAGCTCGTCGAAGTTTACAAATTCCGTTCCATGTTCACGGATATGTCGGATGCAGCCGCTGCAAAGCTGGTGACCAAAGATGACCCGCGCGTCACCCGTGTGGGCCGCATCATCCGCAAGACCTCGCTTGATGAGTTGCCACAACTGTTCAACGTGCTGCTCGGAACATTATCACTTGTGGGCCCCCGCCCCCATGCCACGCAAGCCAAGGCCGCTGGCACTTTGTATGATGAAGTGGTCGATGGATACTTCGCCCGCCACAAAGTGAAACCCGGCATTACCGGCTGGGCGCAGATCAATGGCTGGCGCGGCGAAACGGATACCCGCGAAAAAATTGAACAGCGCGTCAAGCACGATCTCGACTATATCGACCGCTGGTCAATCGGCTTTGATCTCTACATTCTGGCGAAAACACCGCTGGCGCTGTTGAAGTCGGAGAATGCGTATTGAGCTGATACTCCCTCATCCCCCTTCGGGACCTTCTCCCGTTAGAAGAAACGGGAGAAGGCAAATCTCATCAGCCTTCTCCCGCACTTAGCGCGGGAGAAGGTGGCCGATAGGCCGGATGAGGGACCGCGCATACCGTCCCCGCCCCACAATCCACCGCCCGTAATGCGACTTTGTGATTAGAGCCAAAGGTGTTAGTATTTGCGCAAGCTCGCCGCGGGGGTGGGCTAGAATCACAAAGGGAGCATCCACACATGGAAGCACTTCTTCCTCTCATCATCCAGGCCGTTGGTGGCGCAGTTGGCGGCAACGTCGGTGGCGCAGTCATGAAAGATTCGAGCCTCGGCAGCCTCGGCAACACCATTGCCGGAGCAGTTGGCGGTCTTGCTGGCGGTAACATTCTGGGCGCTTTGATCCCGGCATTGGCCAGTGCCGCAGGCGGCGGTTTCTCCATCGGCAACCTTGCCGCATCAGGCGTCGGCGGCATCGTGCTGCAAATCGTAGCCGGCCTGATCAAGAGCAAAATGGGCGGCGCAAACGCTGCTTAAGTTTTGCGCGAACGATTGAATTCGAAGGGCTGCCTCTAGCGATTTTGACTTTTCCTTAAAAAGTCAAAACGCGGGGGCAGCCCTTTTTTATGACAATTTAGCCAAGCGCTTGGCGCTGCGTTTCAGCACATCATTAATCCGAACCTGCCACCCCGGCCCCGTGGCCTTGAACGCGGCGAGAGCCTGCTTGTCGATGCGCAGCGACACCAGTTCACGCGTGCCCGAGCCTAAGGGACGGCCACGGCGGATGAGTTTGCCGTTGATGTAAAGTGCGCCGCGTTCAAACCACTCTTCGGTTAACTCAGGCGCATCATCATTGGGATCGAGCCCAGATATTATAGTATTTTTGTTCTCGGTCATTTGCTTTCCTCATCGAAATAATGTGGCGTCCTGCATCTCGCGGCGTCCAAACAACGACACAAAGCCGCCCGTTAATATCGCCTAAAGACATGAATCGCTTTTCGCCATAGTCGAACCGCGTGTCTTCGATAACATATTCATACACGCCAACAATTTGATTGGCCCACGCAAAATCCAACCCGCGATCCACCAGCGTCGCCTGCCGCTTGGCCTCGTCCCAAGACAGCTTCATGGCATTTCCGCTGCATAATATATGTAGCTACAAATATAAAAAGTCAAGACCATCCCAACCTCGCCGACAGGAGGCAATTATGGCACAAAGCGACACCAAGAACAATATAAGAACATCGTCACTTCACCCCACCCAGCTTCGCGGGGAGGGGCCGGGGGTGGGGACGAGGCAACAATGACGGTAACGGCAGAAAAACCACCCCTCCCCTCGCCCCTTGCGGGGTGTGGGTGTCAGCCGCAGGCTGACGGGAGAGGGGTGTTACAACGGCATTACAATCGTTTTCATGATCCTATCTGTCTCAGTCAAAATTTTGATGATCTTTTGATAGTGCTTGATGTCTTCAAAAGACAGTGTTCGGCCTTTGCGGTCTTTCAGCCATTTTTGTGCGGGTTGATAGCCGCCGACGTAGAAGCTCCACGCAATCTCCGGCACACCATCAAAACCTTGGCCGTCATTGATGGCGACACGCCCGCCTTCATATTTCACCTTGCCCACCACAGTGTCACCCTCGCCCGTGAATTTGTAAGGTGCGGGGCCAATTGCAGCATCTTCCATCAAATGCAATTTGCACAATTCACTGCCCTTGGCCGACACATCCCAGAACACCTCTGGCGATAGCGGATAGGGCACGCGGGGGAAATCAATTTTCAAAAACTCTTTGTAAGTTTCGCGATAGGCCGGGCAATGCAGCACGCCATAGATATAATCAAAAATCGCAACCTCATCCGGCACTTTACCCTCATCCTGAGGTGCATCGCCCTCGCGATGCCTCGAAGGATCACCCTGAGGTGCCCGCCCCTTGGCGGGCCTCGAAGGGCCAGTGGCCGCCGCAATGATGGCCTTATGAATTTTAGGATCAAAGTTGACGCGGCGAGTTTGGTCGAGGTCTTGTTCGTCGGGGTAGAGATAGAGAGGAAAGTGGTAGGACTTTATTGTTCCTTCCGCAGTTTTCATTTCAGAAAGCGCGTCTGAAACAAAGTAATGGTCTATACGGCCAGATTTGTTCTGGCGGCCAAGCAATAGCGCGATATTCTTGCCTTCGATCATATGTCGCATCAACCCCTTTCGCGAGTCACCACGAGGTATAAAATTTTGAACACGATTGATTGGATAGTATGTAAAGCGAACATCTAAAGGTCGATAAGTTACTTTTTGCACATCGCGTTCAGATGGCTCCTTAAAGAATGCTCTCATTTCAGAAAGTCGCCAGTCTGATGTTTCTTTCAATGCGTACTTGCTCAACAGCATTTCTTTTGTTTGCGACTCAACCGCTTTCACCATCTCAACGACGTCTAATCGGGTAAACAACCGACGCACCAACAACTCATCTTTTCGGAATCCTATGCCACTTCCCGTTTCTATGAACAGGCTGCTCAATGAAAATCCTTTAAAATATTCAGTGCTGGCTGAAAGGTCTTTGTCGATGAAGAAGTAGTAAGGTTTTTCAGGGCGTAATACTTTGAAAGCTTTGTCGGAGACTTTCAAATCCCATAACTGTTCTGTTTTTGGTTTTCTCTTTCCTTGTATTTTGTTATAGCGAATTTGTGCTTGGTCCTTGCTTTTTTCGCCAGTCTTGAAGGCAATGATAACTGATACACCTTGCTTGATATCGAAAACATTCTGATCTGCGGTTCCATCAGCACACTTGTCGCCCTTGTTTGAGTCCCCCAACAAATTGAGAATAAACACCTTGTCAAATGTACTAAGAAAATGTTTTCGCATCGTTTTGTGAACGACACCGTCAACATAAGAATTGTTAGTGATCATGGCTAAAATGCCATCACCATTTTCCTCTATTAAATGCTCCGCGAGCCGAAGAAATTTTACATAGTCATCTGACAATGAATTTAGACTGGTCTCGTCTAAGTCTTTTTTATAGACCTCAGTTAAATTACGAATCCAAGTGCTTTTGTTGGAACTGCTGCTTGAGTAGGGTGGATTTCCAATAACACACATAATCGGCATATCGCGTTTGATAGTATTCGCATCTTTAGCCTCGTTGGACAGCCACCGATCAAACGGCAATGACTGATCGGCGCGTTCACCCTCCTCCAACGAATTGGTGAGATACACGCCCATCCGCGGCGGGTTTGCAGTGGGTTTGTAGCCCATCTTCGTCAACATCATGTCCAGCTTCATGTGGCACATGGCGTAACTTGCCATCAGCAATTCAAAGCCGTGCAGGCGGGGGATCAATTCCTTTTCAACGTAGGACGACCACTGCCCCTCCGCCACGTCTTTCACCTTCAGTGCAATCTGCTTGATAACTTCGGCCAGAAAGGTTCCCGTGCCAGCCGCAGGGTCTAGAATCTGAACGCGGTGAACTTCTTTTTTGACGGTCACGGCTTTGCCGTTCTTGGTCTCGCCGGTGTCCCAATCAATCGTCACCTTGGACGTATCGGCCAAACCATCAGCCAGCCCAAACTCAGACTTCAACACATCATCCACTGCCCGCACGATGAAATTGACCACGGGTTCCGGCGTGTACCAAACACCGCGCGCTTTGCGCTTGGCGGGGTTGTATTCCGCCAGAAAGGTTTCATAAAAATGGATGAATGGGTCATTGCGCTGGGTGAACTTGCCAAAGTCTTCAAACAGCAGTTGCAAATCTGTGGCTTGGAAAATTTCCGCCAACTCATCCACCGTGCGGCGAATGCGTTCATCCAAATCTGGTCCGGCCACATAACCAAAGAGCTTCCGCAAAAACGGATTGGACTTCGGCATGAGCTCCAGCGCTTCAACGCGGGAGAAGGTTTCCCGCGTCTCATCATGCAGCCTTGCGCCAAACATGCCGTAGGCAATGGTTTCGGCGTAGATGTCGGCAAAGTCTTCTGCTGTCAGATCATGGATTAGCATTGTCTTGAACGACTGATATTGCCCCATCAGCTCGGTTTGAAGGTCGGCGTCTTCTTTCAAGGTGTTGAACAAAATGTCTTTGATCAGTGTGGCTTTACCCGCCATCATCTCCGCCAAATCTTCGGCTGAAGTGATAGTTTGAAGTTTTTCGGCCGCAAAATCTTTCAACTGGTTTGCCAGCACCGAAAACTGATCAGGTTTCGCCTGAATGCCCATCAACACATCCGCGATTGAAATCTCGCGGGTCAATTCGCCTTCTTTGTAAAAACGAAAATCCAATCCGTTGGTGTAAACCAAATTTGGAAGCGCTTTTACGTAGCGGTCGTGTTGGGCCTTGTTGAAATCATTCATACCCCTCGGGTTCAGGCCAAGGCCAATGTCTTTCGCCTCACAGTGGCCAACGGTAATTTTCGTGTTTTTTCCCGCTTCGCGGATGAATACAAAATCAGGGCGACCAACTTTTACGCCCTTGGGTTCGTTGTAAGACTTCACTTCGTCGTTGATGCTGTCGAAAAGCTTTTGCAACGCGGGGCGATAGGTGTGTTCGGTCGCTTGCCCAGAAGCGTGCAAACGCTGAATTTCCGTCAAATAGCCCGCAACATCAATCGCCATAACCTGCCCCTTCGAAGTGATTGCAAACCCTACGCGATTCAAGCTTTCGGTCAAAGCTTTCCCGCCGTCGCCGATGAGGGCGGAAAGGAGGAGGGTGAGTATGGTCACAACAAACATCATGCCCCACCATATAGCGGGGCATGTTTAGTTTGTCAAGCGTTTTTTCCTAAATCAGGAAAGCCTATATTCCTGAGTGGGTTACAACTGATCCGTCGCAAAGGTATCGCAATCCTGCAGGCTCTTCGCGGCCATGCCTTTTTTGAACCATGACACCCGTTGAGCACTCGAACCGTGGGTGAAGCTTTCGGGCACCACGTAGCCTTGTGAGCGTTTTTGCAAACGGTCATCGCCGATTGCCGCGGCGGCGTTCAGGCCTTCTTCGATGTCGCCTTCTTCCAGAATGTTGGCGCGGGCATTGGCTTCCTGCGCCCAGATGCCGGAGAAGCAGTCAGCCTGCAATTCCATGCGAACTTGCAGCAGGTTGCCCTCGGCTTCCGAGGCGCGCATTCTTGCGGCTTGCACTTTTTCGGCGATGCCGAATTGGTTTTGAATGTGATGTCCCACTTCATGGGCGATCACATAAGCTTGGGCGAAGTCTCCGGGTGCGCCCAGTTTGTTTTTCATGTCCTGATAGAACGAGAGATCGATATAAATCTTGTTGTCACGCGGACAATAAAACGGACCCATGGCCGATTGCGCTGAGCCGCAAGCCGACTGCACGAAGCCTGAGAACATGACCAGTTGTGGCTTTTGATAAGTGCGGCCCATCTTTTTGAAAATACCGTCCCAGGTGCGTTCGGTTGACCCCAACACGCGGGCGACGAAATCACGGCCTGCGTCACTGTCGACATTGGTTGTGCCCGTGCCGGTTCCCGGAACAGGCGCTTCGGTGACGTCGGTTTGGCCTTGCGGCAATTGATATTCGGTTTGTTGGCCCGGCGTTGACATGCCACCGCCGCCATTGACGATGTCCAGCAAATCAACACCGAAAATGAATTTCAAGGCGAAATAGGCAATTGCCAACATTACGATGGTGGACAACGAGAAACCGCCTTTGCCGCCGCCTACGGGGAAGTTTCCGCGCCCGCCGCCGCCACCCGGAAATCTGAATCCACCGCCGCCACCACCTTGGCCGCGCCGGTCGTCAATATTGTCAGATGGTTTTTCATTGTCGAGACGCATGGGGCCTACTCCGGGAAATTTCACATATGCAAATTTGGCGGTTCTCATCTGCAATTGCAAGGCTGCTGTTGCGCAAAGTGTAAGCTGTGAACTAAACGATGGATATGACGACGCATCTTAAAATCGGCCTTGCCCAATTGAACGCCACCGTAGGCGCTGTTTCTCTGAACTTAACGAAAGCCCGCGAGGCTGTTGAAAAACTGCGCGATGCTGATGTGGTGTTGTTTCCCGAACTGTTCATCGCTGGTTATCCGCCGGAGGATTTGGTGTTGCGGCGCTCATTTGTGGCGGCCTGCAAAACTGCTGCGGAAGACTTGGCGGTGGCGTTTCGCGATGGTCCGGCGATTCTGATTGGCCTGCCTTGGCGCGATGGCGATAAGCTTTACAATTCCGTGGCACTGCTTTCAGGCGGGCGCATTGAAACCGTGCGCCACAAATTCGATTTGCCGAATTACGGCGTGTTCGATGAGAAGCGCGTATTCGACGCAGGCCCTGCCCCCGGCCCCGTCGTTGTCAAAGGTGTGCGCATCGGCGTTCCGATTTGCGAAGATATCTGGACCGAGGAAACTTGCGAGACGCTGGCTGAAACCGGAGCTGAGATTTTACTTTCACCCAATGGCTCGCCCTTCGAACGCAACAAGGATGACGTGCGGCTGAACCTCGCTGTGGCGCGTGTCACCGAAACCGGATTGCCATTGGTTTATTTGAATCAAATCGGGGGACAAGATGAATTGGTGTTTGATGGCGCGTCATTTGTTTTGAACGCGGATCGGTCATTGGCGCTGCAAATGCCGATGTTTGAGGAATCGCTGGCGATGACCTCGTGGCATAAAACCGCTTCAGGCTGGGTGATGGAGCGCGGCGACATTGCCAAGCTGCCAGAACGCGAGGAAGAAACCTGGAAGGCCTGCGTATTGGGCTTGCGCGATTATGTTTTGAAAAACCGTTTTCCGGGAATCGTATTGGGCATGTCGGGCGGTATCGACTCTGCTGTTGTGGCCGCGATGGCCGTTGATGCCTTGGGGGCCGACAAAGTTCATTGCGTCATGCTGCCCTATTCCTACACCTCGAAAGACTCGTTGGCGGATGCCGAGGATTGCTCGAAACGCTTAGGCGTTCGCTATGACGTTGTGGCCATCAAAGAACCGGTGGAGGGTTTTATTTCGGCACTGGGTCCAATGTTTGCAGGCCGCAAAGAAGACATCACCGAAGAGAACATGCAGTCGCGTTCGCGCGGTGTGATCCTGATGGCGATTTCCAATAAAATGGGATCAATGGTTTTGACTACCGGCAATAAATCCGAAATGAGTGTGGGCTATTGCACACTCTACGGCGATATGAACGGTGGTTTCAATCCGATCAAGGATGTTTACAAAACCGAAGTCTACCGTTTGGCCGAATGGCGCAACACGGTTTCAGAAGTCATCCCTACACGGATCATTACGAAAGCGCCGACTGCTGAATTGCGCGAGAACCAAAAAGACCAAGACTCGCTACCGCCTTATGAAGTGCTCGACGATATTCTGGATGGCTTGGTGGAGCGCGAACAATCGGTCGCTGAAATCACAGCGCGTGGCCACGACATCGCCCTCGTCAAAAAAATCCAACACACGCTCTACGTTGCCGAATACAAACGCCGCCAGGCGGCTCCGGGTGTCAAAATTACACGCCGCAATTTTGGGCGGGATAGGCGCTATCCGATTACCAATGGGTTTAGAGACGTTGTCACATAACGTCGATCAAACAATATGAGATGCGACACGAATGTTTTTGGAAATTGCGAGATTCTGTGATATGGGATTGGCCTTCAAAGTATATCCGGGGACACAACCTTAGCGCTGACAATATGTTGGCGTCATTGGAGGACTGTGACATGCGTGAGTACACACTGTTTCAATTCAGACACTACGCCAACAGCCATGTTCGTGATTGGTCGCCAGTGCATTTTGTGGGTCATCTGTTCCACAATCTTCACGCGCGTCACATTGCCCAAGATTTAGCAACGCGCGATAATCACCTACTTTCAGATATTGGCCTTTACCGTAGCGAAGTTGAACACGCCGCCCATGTGGGCATTTCCCACGATGCCTTGGAAGAACTGGAATGCGCGCGGTCGCACAGTCATGAAGACCCACCAACTGTATCGCCAGATTTCGAAGGGCTGAATCACACAAGTCTGCGCTCGAAAGTTTGACTTTTCTTACGGTATTGTTGCAAGTATTTTTGAATTCGACATTTTCAGGCAATCTGGTTCCCATCCAGGTTGCTTGCCATCATTCTTGACGAACGCATGGCGGCCCGCTAGCGCTTTCCGGTATGACAACTATCGTTCGCTTCGCCCCCTCGCCCACCGGTCGTATTCATATCGGCAACGCCCGCACCGCCATTCTCAACTGGCTGATGTCGCGCAAGGATAATGGTCAGTTCATTCTTCGATATGATGACACCGACACAGCGCGTTCGACGCAAGAATATGTCGATGGAATCGCGACTGACATTGCCTGGTTGGGGATTAAGCCTGACCGGGTGGAGTGGCAGTCCAAGCGTTTTGCGCGTTATGATGCAGTCGTGGCCGACATGAAGGCCAAAGGACAACTTTACCCCTGCTATGAAACCGCCGACGAATTAGAGCGCCGCCGTAAACGGCAGGAGGCCCGTGGCGGATTGCGCACTTATGATCGCGCCGCGCTGAAACTCACTGATGAAGAACGTGCCGCTTTGGAAGCTGAGGGGCGCAAACCTCATTGGCGCTTCAAGCTTGATGCCAAGGTGATCGAATGGAATGATTTGATCCGTGGGCCACAGCATACAGACTTGGCCAGCCAGTCAGACCCTGTGCTGGTGCGTGAGGATGGAACTTATCTCTACACGCTGCCATCAGTCATCGACGATATTGATTTTGGTATCACTCATGTGGTGCGCGGTGAAGACCATGTGACCAATGCGGGTGTGCAGGTTGCCATCACTTTGGCGCTGGGTGGCACCCCACCGATTTATGCGCATCACTCATTGTTGGTGGGGGCGGATGGTAAGGGCTTGTCCAAACGTCTCGGATCTTTGTCGATTGCTTCGATGCGCGAACAGGGTCTGGAACCGATGGCGGTTGTGTCTCACGCGGCTTTGCTGGGAACGTCTGACAATATTCATCCGTGTGCGGATATTCAGGAATTGGTGGATGGATTTGACCTCACCAAGATTTCACGTGCACCGGGGCGGTTTGATGAAAAAGACTTAGACCAGCTCAACGCCAAGCTTTTGCATATGCTGCCATGGGACGCGGTGAAGCATCGACTGCCTGATCAGACTGAGGCGTTCTGGTTGGCGGTGCGTGGTAATATTGAAAAGTTCGCGGATACGGAATTTTGGGACGCCGTGATTCAGCAAGACTTGAAAATTGAACCCGCAGCAGAAGATGTTGAATTCATCGCCACCGCACGTGCAGCTCTGCCGCCTGAGCCTTGGGATGGCACCACGTGGAAAACCTGGACGGAAGCCGTGAAAGCCGCAACGGACCGCAAGGGCAAATCCCTGTTCATGCCGCTGCGGATGGTATTGACAGGCATGGACCACGGACCGGAGCTAGCAGCACTGTTGCCACTGATCGGGCGGCGGCGGGTGTTGGATCGGATGGGATTGTTGTAAACATATTTGTTGACAAATATTTAGACGGCATCTACGCTTATTAAGCGGACAAGAAGTAAATAGGCATTGGGAACGAAGAAGCGACCTGTCCGCCTCCTCTTCCGAAGTAACAAAATCTATTTTTTGTTTTTCGGAGATCAAAATGAACTATGCAGAACTTCGCCGTTATTTGGCGAAACAAAAATGTACTTTTGAAACTCATAAAGGTGGCAGTGGCCATATCACTGTTAGACGTGGAAACAAAAAGACCCAGCTTCCCGCTCATGGCAGCGCCAAGGAACTAAGCAAGGGTTTGGT
The DNA here is from genome assembly GCA_043756645.1 of Hyphomicrobiales bacterium. Taxonomy (GTDB): domain Bacteria; phylum Pseudomonadota; class Alphaproteobacteria; order Rhizobiales; family Aestuariivirgaceae; genus Aestuariivirga. The sequence continues at coordinate 16,481 of JAYUQS010000115.1, forward strand.
CCACAAAATTTTGAAGGACTTGGAGCTCAAGTGATTGCATATCGCGTCAAATTAACACCCGATGAAGGCACCTTCTTGGTGACGTCTCCTGATTTCCCTGAACTCACAACTTTTGGTGAAACGCGGGAGGATGCTTTGGGCTATGCGGTGGGTGCGTTTGAAGAAGCCATTGCTGCTCGTATTGCTTATCGCGAAGCTGTGCCATCGCCGTCGAAAGGCAAAGCCTCAGACCCAAGAGTTGAGCTTCCTTTCCAGACCGAAGTGAAAATTCTGCTGTATCAGGAAATGCACAAGGACGGCGTGAAGAAGTCTGATCTTGCGAAGAAGATGAATTTGCATCGGCAAGAGATGGACCGTTTGTTGAAATTCGGCCATTCGACAAGTGTGGGCAAAATTGAGTCTGCTTTTGCGGCACTTGGCAAACGCATTCATCTTGAAGTGGCTGACGCCGACTAAATTCAAGTGCTCATCTCCTGCATCATCCCCACGCGCAATCGGCCCGCGTTTGTTATTGAAGCGGCGCGGAGTGTTTTGGCGCAGTCGCATTCCAATCTCGAATTGATCATCGTGAACGACGGCTCCGTTCCCGTGCAAACCTTTGCTGACGTCCGTGTACGGATTATTGATAGTGAACAACGTGGAGCGGTGCCAACGCGGAATTTAGCTTTGTCTCTTGCCAAAGGAGAGGCCATAGCCTGGCTGGATGATGATGATGTTTGGACTGACCCGCAATTTCTGGCTGCTTGTGCAGAACATCTGAATGCTGGGCGCGACTTTGTTTTTGGGGATGGCGCTTTGGTGTTTCCAGATGGTCGCCGCAAGTCCTTTGCGCAAGATGCAGACGCCAGGACTTTGGAGCGAAATAATACAATTCTGATTTCGGCTGTTTGTTATCGTCGCATGCTGCATGGTACGCTCGGGCCGTTCGATGAGACTCTTCCCTTTTACTGGGACTGGGATTGGTACCTTCGCGTGGCCCGTGCCGGCACGCACCTTACGCGACTCACGACGCCGGTTGTTGACATCAGAATTCATGCGCAAAACATGTCTGGCCAGACAAATTCTGACGCTCGCATCACGAATTTAAAAAAATTTTGTGACAAGCATGGCTTGCCAGAAATTCCATTAAAATCGCATATCGACTTCGTATGAACCAATACAAGTATATATAATCATTATATTATTTACGATTTCAAAATGGTTAACAAAGAGTTAACCGCTGTTTATAAGGCTTTTTTGATTCGCAATTGAAAAGAGGCCCGAAAATAAAGGGTTTTCTTGATTGGCTTCGTGCGGTAATCATGAGGTATCACCGATTCGCCCAACCCAAGGAGAGCGCCATGGCCGAAGAAAAAGTACTGACAGTAGCCCTTTCAAAGATTGCTGCTGAACTTGCTGAAAAGCACGAAATGTCCAAAAAAGGCATGGGTGAATTGTTGGCCAACTTTGTTGAGCTGACAGTGAAGAATTTGAAGAAGGGCAACAAGGTCCGCATCACCGGCCTCGGCATTTTCCAAGTGAAGAAGCGCCCGGCCCGTGACGGACGTAACCCACTCACGGGTGAAAAAATCAAGATCAAGGCTTCCAAGAAGCTGGCCTTCCGCGCCGCTAAGGAAGTCAAGGAATCGATCTAAGCAATCCTCCCAAGGACGGTAGCGTAACCAACTCCCCGCAGTGAAAGCTGCGGGGTTTTTCTTTGTTGAATTGATTTCACCGCGCAAGATGATTGCGAGCTGTACAACTTGCCGCTACTTTCGCATCTTCGATAAAACAAGGTCACCCCGTCGAAAGTCGGGGTCTTTAAAACATCAACACGAGATTCCGGCTATCGCTGGAATGACGGCATCCGAGGGAAGTGAAATGAAATCAACTGCACGAGTCGTCGTCATTGGTGGGGGCGTTGTTGGTTGCTCAGTTTTGTACCATCTCACCAAAGTGGGTTGGAAAGATGTTGTGTTGGTCGAACGTGACATTCTCACTTCCGGCTCTACGTGGCACGCCGCAGGTGGTTTTCATACTTTGAATGGTGATCCCAACGTGGCGAAGTTACAGGGCTATACGATTGGGCTTTATGACGAGCTGGAAAAAATCTCCGGCCAAGCTTGTGGATTGCATCGTTCCGGCGGGTTGTTTTTGGCAGATACAAACGAACGTATGGACTGGCTGAAAATGGCCAATGCACGGTCCCGGTATTTAGGGCTGGAAACGCGATTGCTGACAATGGCGGAAGCCAAGCAGATGAACCCGCTGCTGGAAGAAAAATACTTCGTTGGCGCAATGTTGGATGCGGCTGATGGCAACTTGGATCCCGAGGGGACAACACACGCCTATGCAAAATCCGCACGCATTGGCGGTGCTGAGATTTATCAAGGTACACGTGTGCAGGAACTCAAACAACGGGCTGACCATTCCTGGGACGTGATCACCGACAAGGGCAATATCCACGCCGAACATGTGGTGAACTGCGGTGGTTTGTGGGCGCGTGAAGTGGGCCGCATGGTGGGGCTGGAATTGCCAGTGCTGGCGATGGAGCATATGTACCTCGTCACTGAAGCGGTGCCGGAAGTTGTTGCTTACAACAAGGAACGGGGGCACGAAATTCCCCACATTATCGATTTCAAATCTGAAATTTATATGCGGCAGGAACGCGATGGTTTGGTGCTGGGTACTTATGAACAAGACTGTCGCCCGTGGCAGCCCAAACAAACACCGTGGGATTTTGGCCGCGAATTGTTGCAGCCAGACTTGGACCGGATCGAGAGCAATCTTGAACTCGGCTACAAGCACTTCCCTGCCCTCGGTCGTGCCGGCATCAAAAAGGTCATCAATGGACCCTTCACATTCACGCCGGATGGCAACCCCTTGGTCGGGCCTGTGCAGGGTGTGCGTAATTTCTGGTGTGCTTGCGGTGTGATGGCGGGCTTTAGCCAGGGTGGTGGCGTTGGCCTCGCATTGTCGCAATGGATGGCGAATGGCGACCCGGGCTTTGACGTCTGGGCCATGGATGTGGCGCGTTTTGGCGAATGGGCGACACGCGCGTACACCAATGAAAAAGTGCGTGAGAATTATTCCAAGCGTTTTTCCATTCGTTTCCCGAATGAAGAACTTCCAGCCGCACGGCCCGCGCAAACGACGGCCTTGTATGACACATTGTTGGCCAAGGGTGCTGTGATGGGTGACTCTTGGGCGATGGAAACGCCGCTTTGGTATGCGCCGAAAGGTGTGGAGCCGAAGGATGTTGTGTCTTGGCGGCGATCAAATGACTTCCAGCATGTGAAGGCTGAAGTGATGGGCACGCGCAATGGCGTTGGTGTGACCGAGATCGCGAATTTCGCAAAGTATCGGTTCACGGGTCCCGGTGCAGAAGCTTTTCTCTCCCGCATGATGACGAACAAGATGCCGAAATCGGGACGCATCATTTTGACGCCAATGCTCAATCCATCGGGCAAGTTGATTGGGGACTTTACCATCGCCAAAGCCAGCGATGAGAGTTTCTATATGTGGGGTTCGTCACAAGCACAGAAATATCACATGCGCTGGTTTGAACAACATCAGCCTACGGATGGTTCGGTGAAGATCGAACGTCTCGATATGGGCATGGTGGGCTTATCAATTGCCGGACCAAAGTCGCGTGATGCGTTGCAGGCGATGACCGATGATGACGTCTCAAACGCCGCATTCAAATTCATGGACCACCGCGCCATGGATGTGGGCAACGTGCGAGCCCTGGTGAACCGCGTCACTTATACGGGTGACTTAGGCTATGAAATTTGGGCGGCACCGGAATATCAGCGACGATTGTATGCCGCGATCATGAAGGCGGGTGAACCACTTGGTATTGTGCATTTCGGTATGCGCGCTCTTCTCACTATGCGCCTCGAGAAAAACTTCCCGACCTGGTACCGCGAGTTGCGCCCGATCTATGGGCCGTTTGAAGCGGGTATGGATCGGTTCATTGATCTCACCAAAAATGACTTCATTGGCCGCGAAGCTGCGATGGAAGAAAAGCGTAGTGGCGGCAAATTGCGTCGTGTGTCGATGATCGTTGATGCTTTGGATGCGGATGTTCTTGGCGATGAGCCGATCTGGCACAAAGGCAAAGTGGTGGGCTGGGTCACGTCAGGAGGTTTTGCGCATTACGTCGATAAGTCGATGGCGCAAGGTTATGTGCCGAAGGAGCTTGTGGGTGAAACCGGTTTCGAAATCGAGATCATTGGCGAGATGCGGAAAGCGACGATTATTAACGAGCCGCCATTTGATCCTGAGGGAAAGCGGATGCGGAGTTGAGGCAGAGGTTTTCATCTTTTCCGTCATCCCGACGAAAGTCGGGATCTGCGCGATATTACGAAGATTCCGGCTTTCGTCGGAATGACGGATCGTAGGAAGAAATCAGTATTATCAATTTTTAGTCGGCTGTTCTTAATGCCACTCGCAACCTCTCCAACCCATGAAAGTGATAAGCATCGCGGTATTGCGGCTGGTCGGCGAGTTGCATGTTCGGGCACCGCTCGAATAGCACTTGCAGTGCCACTTCCATTTCCAATCTGGCCAAGGGTGCGCCAACACAGAAGTGAATACCTGCGCCAAAGCTGGTATGCGGGAACAGTTCGCGCGCGGGGTTGAATGTGTCAGGATTTTCATAACGCGCCGGATCACGGTTTGCTGCACCCAACATCAGGCCCACCAATTCTCCCTTCCGCAGTCGAATGCCGTTGTACTCCAAGTCTTCCAAGGCATAACGCGTGAACATGTGAAGCGGCGCGTCAAAGCGTAAAGACTCTTCAACATGAGCCGCAATCATGCCACTTCGGATATTGTTTTCGAGCAGAGCTTTAATGGCATTGCCGAGGGAGTGCACTGTGGCTTCATGGCCTGCATTCAAGATTAAAATCGCCGTCGTCACCAATTCGTCTTCAGAAAGTTTGCCTGCACCATCGCTGGCGCGGATTAATTCTGACAATAAATCGTCTCCCAAATTCTTGCGCCGCTCACGCACCAACCCGCGCATGTAATCCGAGAATGCCGTGACTGCCGCAACCGCTTTATCTTCAATCGCGCGGTCCCGCTTTGCCATATACATCGCCACATGATCATGCGACCAAGCCAAGAACTGATCAGCCATTTCAACCGGTGCGCCGAGCAACTCACAAATCACGACAATGGGAATAGGGGTGGCATAAGCAGGCAACAAATCCACTTCGCCTTTTGCTTCAAACCCATCAATTAACGCATTGCAAAGGCTGACTAATCTTGGCCGCAAGCGCTCCACCTGCCGCGACAAAAACGCCCGGTTCACAAGGCCGCGAAGCCGCGTGTGTACAGGTGGTTCCAGTTCCAAAAGCGAATGTGTTTCATGCTCAGCAAACACTTTGATATGCGCAGGCACAGGTTCCCAACCCAACTCCTCACGCGTCGCCACATGCAAAATCTGCCGCCCGAAACGCCGGTCCCGCAGCAGTGCATTCACATCCTCGTGCGTCGCAAAACACCAGTGGCCATATTGCTCCCACTTGAAGGCAGGCAGCACGGCGCGAATACCATGATAAGCAGCATATGGATTCTGCACGAACTGCGCATCACGCGGGTCTAGTGCGACGGAACGGGTGGTGGTGTTGATTTGCATTTGAGCCTATGTCTCCTGCTCAACACATCTCACGAGTCCCCCAAAAATGCAAAATACCCGCCCGGCGGAATTCATCGCGCTCATTGCGGCGCTCACCGCCATGGTGGCCATGTCAATTGATGCGATGCTTCCGGCCCTCGGAATCATTGCAACGGAATTGGGTGCGGCACATCCAAATGACCGCCACCTGATCATTCTTTTGTTTTTTGGCGGCTTGTCGATTGGCACTCTGTTGTTTGGTGCGATCTCTGATTCAATTGGTCGCAAACCGTCAATCTACATCGGCATGGTGTTTTATCTGATTGGCGCATTGTTGTGTTATTCCGCTTCGAATTTCACGATGTTGATTGTGGGCCGCATCATTCAAGGCTTTGGTGCTGCAAGCCCGCGGGTGGTGTCGATGGCCATGGTGCGCGATGGGGCCAAAGGGGCCGATATGGCGCGCATCATGTCTTACGTCATGTCGGTGTTTATGTTGGTGCCAATCATTGCGCCGTCTATCGGGCAATTGGCGCTGCTCTATGGCGACTGGCGAATGATTTTCCTAGGCTTCATCGTCATGGGGGCTTTGGCCATGCTGTGGTTGCATTTTCGCCAAAGCGAAACATTGCCTGTTGAGAAGCGAACCGAATTTCATGCCTCGGTGCTGTGGGATAGCGCCAAACAAGTCGTGAGTAATCCGGTATCATTGGGCTACACGCTGGCGAATGGTTTTATTTTTGCAGGCTTTAATATTTTCCTCGCAACATCACAGCAAGTGATTGGTGAACAATATGTCCAAGGCGATTGGTTTCCAATTTGGTTTGCCTGTTTGGCGTCCGGCATTGCTGTGGCGATGATTTTGAATGGCCGCTATGTCCGCCAAATCGGACTGCAGCGCATATCGAATTGGGCGACAATCGCATTCCTGGTAAATTGGACTGCGGTTTTGGCGGTCTGTTTGCTGACCCAAGGTCACCCGCCATTTCCGGTCTTGATGGTGTTTTTCTTCATCTCGTTTTTCTGCAGCGGCATGACTTTTGGAAATTACCAAGCTATGGCGATGGAACCGTTAGGACACATTGCTGGCATGGCGGCAGCGGTGTCGGGAGCCATGTCGTCACTCATGGCCATTACATTTGGCGGCTTTGCCGCACGGTTCTATGATGGTGCGATGACGCCCATCGCCATGGCCTTCGTTGTTTATGCGGCGTTGGCATTGGTTATGACACGGTGGGCTGAGGCAAATCGACCGGTGAAAAAATCCGCCCTTTGAGGTTTTTGAAAGCTCGGTTATTCAAGTATTATGGCCAAGGGGTATTCGATATTTTCGCTTCTCAAACACGCGCTGCGTCCGGGCGAGCCGTGGCCGGAGGCATGGGCAAAACCTGAACCCAAATCCAGCTATGATGCGATTATCATCGGCGGAGGCGGCCACGGTTTGGCCACGGCTTATTACCTCGCCAAAAACCACGGCATGAAAAATATCGCTGTGCTGGAAAAATCCTACATCGGCTCCGGCAATGTCGGACGCAACACCACGTTGATCCGCTCGAATTATCATATCGGTGGCAATACCGAATTTTTCGAATTTTCATTGAAGCTCTGGGAAGGCTTGTCCCACGACCTCAACTTCAACGCCATGGTTTCGCAACGCGGCCAAATGGTGCTGGCGGTCAGCCCCAGCCAAATGGATGTGTTTGCACGGCGCGGTAACATCATGCGGCTTCATGGCATTGATGCCGAATTGCTTGACCGCAGTGAAGTTGAAAGAGAACTGCCTTACCTCGACTATACCAAGGACGCCCGCTGGCCCATCTATGGTGCTATCCACCAACCACGCGCTGGCACTGTGCGCCATGATGCCGTTGCTTGGGGCTATGCCCGCGCCGCCTCAGCACTGGGTGTACACATCATCGAGAATTGCGAAGTCACCGCAATTCTAAAAGACGGCGACAAAGTCACTGGCGTTGAAACCACGCGAGGTAAAATTTTGGCAGATAAAGTAGGCATGGCTGTTGCCGGGCATTCATCGCAAGTGGCCGCCATGGCTGGTCTTAAATTGCCGGTTGAAAGCCACATCTTGCAGGCCTTCGTTTCAGAACCGATCAAGCCGATTGTGCATCACGTTGTGTCATGGGGTGCAGAACTTTTCTATATGTCGCAATCTGACAAAGGCGGCCTCGTCTTCGGCGGCCACATAGATGGCTTCAACACCTATACGCAACGCGGCCAGTTCGCCCGCATTCAAACCGTGATGGAAGGTATCTCGTCACTGGCACCTTTCACGCAGCGTTTGAAATTGTTGCGCCATTGGGGCGGCATCATGGATATGACGCCGGATGGTTCACCTTTTATCTGCAAAACCCCGGTGCGTAATTTATACCTGAACGGTGGCTGGTGTTACCAAGGCTTCAAAGCCACGCCGGCATCCGGATACACATTCGCGCATACTCTGGCCAACAATGAAGAACACCCATTGGTGCGGGACTTTGCACTGGATCGCTTCAAGCGCGGCGGCGAGCTTGATGAATATGGCATCGGCAATTGGACCTATAAACAATGAGACTTCCCTGCCCACATTGTGGTGAACGCAATTACAGCGAATTTCGCTACGGCGGCGACGCCACAAAGCAACGCCCGAAACATGGCACGGGTGATCTCGACACTTGGCATGATTATTATTTCCTTTTCGAAAACCCAAAAGGTCCGCACACGGAGTATTGGCAGCATGTTCTTGGGTGCAGACAGTGGTTTAAACTGACGCGGGATACAGCAACGAATGCGAAGGTGGAATTGTGACGCCGTTCCCTCATCCGCCCTTCGGGCACCTTCTCCCGTTAGAAGAAACGGGAGAAGGCTTTCAATACAATAAGCCTTCTCCCGCTCTTTGCGCGGGAGAAGGTGGCCGAAGGGCGGATGAGGGAGGAGTCGCACGATGACCAGTTTCCGCCGTACACCCACAGGTGGCCGTATTGATCGGTCAAAGCCAATAGCTTTCCAATACAATGGCAAGTCAGCGACTGGCTTTGAAGGTGATTCAATCGCATCTGCATTGCTTGCCAACAACCACAGTATTATTGGTCGCAGCTTCAAGTATCATCGTCCGCGTGGTTTCTTGTCGGCAGGAGTGGAAGAGCCAAATGGCTTGTTCACACTTGGTGAAGGCGCTGACACCGTGCCCAATATAATCGGCACAACGACGATGTTGAAACCCGGCATGAAGGTGAAAAGCCAAAACGCCTGGCCATCTCCAACATTCGACGTGATGGCGATTAACAGTCTGGCGTCACCGCTGTTTACCGCAGGCTTCTACTACAAGACCTTCATGGGCCCGACCAAGAAGTCGTGGATGTTCTTCGAACCCTTCATCCGCCGTGCGGCGGGATTGGGCAAAGCCACACCTGATAAAGGGCGTGAACGTTACGACACCATCAACACATTCTGCGATGTGCTTGTTGTCGGTTCTGGCCCCGCTGGACTTGCTGCAACATTGACTGCAGGCCGAACCGGAGCACGGGTTGTGCTGGCAGAGCAAGACTGCGAAGTAGGCGGTTCACTTTTATCATCGGATCTCGAACAACACGCTAATTGGCGCGTTTCCATTTGTGAGGAGTTACAGTCTCTCAAAAACGTCCGTGTGCTGACCAATTCGACTGTGCAAGGTCTCTATGACCACAATCAGGCGGTTATTTCCATTGGTCTCAATAAGCTGGAAGTTCTGCAAGCCAAAACCATCATCCATGCCACGGGAGCCTTTGAACGCCCACTGGTTTTCAATAACAATGACAGACCAGGCGTTATGTTGGCGGGTGCCTTGCGCAGCTATTTGAACCGTTATGCACTGGCTCCCAAACGCCGTGCTGTGATCGTCACAAACAATGATAGCGCCTACACAGTCGCCTTTGAACTGGCGGAAGCCGATGTCGCAGTTACTATCGCCGAGTGCCGCGCCCAACCTTCTGGTGAAGCATTGGCCCGCGCAGCCCAATTGGGAATCGCCGTATTCCCCAACAGTGGCATTGCCGATGTGTTGGGTGATAAACAACTCGAAGCCGTCAAGCTTTCGGGCCGCCACGCCGTTACAATTGAATGTGATGTTTTGGGCATGAGTGGTGGCTGGAACCCGGCTTTGCATCTCACCAGCCATGGTGGCGTTAAACCGGTTTACGACGAGCGCATTGCTTCGTTCGTTCCCGGAAAATTCACTGGCGGGCAATTTGGAGCAGGTGCGATTCTCGGCCATTTTGGTTTGTTGCAATCCATCCGTGATGGCGCGGCCGCATGCGAAGAGGCGATTTCGAAACTCGGATTCAAACCTGCCAAACTTAAAATCGCAGAACCGGCAGTGCGTGAAGACCGCGCATATGCCATCGAAGCCAAATGGTCTCTCAACGAAACCGATAAAAAGGCCTTCATCGACTTCCAAAATGACGTCACTTTAAGCGATGTCAAACAAGCGCATCAAGAAGGTTATTTATCGGTTGAGCACCTGAAGCGTTATACCACGTTGGGCATGGGTACTGACCAAGGCAAAACTTCCAACATCAATGCGCTTGCTATTATGGCGGGTTTGCGTGGGCAATCAATTGCTGAATCCGGCACCACCACATTCCGACCACCCTTCGCTCCGCTTTCAATCGGTGCCATCGCAGGCCGCAGTGTGGGCAAACATTTCCGCCCCACCCGCCGCTCACCTTTGCATGATTGGCACGTGAAAAATGGTGCAACTTTTATTGAGGCAGGCTTGTGGCAACGCGCTTGGTATTATGACTGGGCAGGCCCGACGCCTGAGATCGCTTACATCAAAGAAATGGAACTGGTCCGGCGCGGCGTTGGTATTTCTGATGTCTCAACCCTCGGCAAAATTGATGTGCAAGGGCCAGATGCTGCGGAATTACTCAATCGTGTTTATGTTAACGGTTTTGCCAAACTCCCGATTGGCAAGGCGCGTTATGGCGTGATGTTGAATGATGACGGCATCGTGTTGGACGACGGCACCACCTCGCGTATTTCCGACACGCAATATTACATGACCACCACCACCGCCCAAGCTGGCGAGGTGATGTCGTGGCTTGAATATCTGCTGCAATGCCATTGGCCGGAATTGGATGTGCATGTGGCCTCGCTCACCGATGAGTGGGGCGGCATGGCAGTATCAGGGCCAAAATCACGCGAGGCTTTGGCCCTGGCATTCCCCAATGTTGATGTTTCGAATGAGACGCTGCCTTACATGGGCGTCAAAGATTTCGCATTCGGCGGCACGACCGTGCGGCTGTTGCGGCTCTCTTTTTCTGGCGAATTGGCTTACGAAGTGCATTGCCCTGCAAATTATGTGATCAGCCTGTGGGAACATATTTTAGAAGCGGCGGCCACCCTCGACATCAAGCCTTATGGCCTTGAATCTCTGGCATCACTGCGCATCGAAAAGGGCCACGTTGCAGGTCTCGAACTTGATCATCGCAATTCATTGGATGATCTTGGTTTGGGGAAAATGGCGTCCACGCAAAAAGACTATATCGGTCGCGCGTTACGTCAACGTGAAAACCTGCAGGCGCCGGAGCGCTGGTCATTGGTTGGGCTTGAGTTGATGGAGCCAGATAAGAAAATTCGTGGTGGCTCTATTTTGTTTTCAGCCAATGACGAAATCAAAGGCCACGGTCGCGGCTACATCACCTCTGTTACATGGTCGACCGAATTGAATAAGTTTATTGCACTCGGGTTATACAATGGCGGACTGCAACACGAGGGCGAAGAAGTCAATGCGGCCTTCCCGATCAAAAATGAGCAGGTCCGCTTGAAAATCGTCTCGCCACATTTCATCGACAAGCAAGGAGTGCGCCTCAATGCTTAATGCTCACTCTCCTTTGGGTACTGATGCGCGGTTTGAATGTGACGGCGTCATATTGTCTGAAGCGCCAAATTTTATTCTCACGCAAGTGGCGGGCAAAGATAAAGCACTCAAAAAAGCCTTTGGCAAACTGCCTCCGAAGGTGGGTGTGGTGCTGGAACATGATGACGGCAAGATCATGCGCATCGGCCCTCAACAAATTTGGGTTCTTGGTGAAGCTGTGGCACCTAGCCATGGAATCTATATCACCGCAATGTCTTCGGCACCTACCCGCATAAAACTTGAAGGTTTGAGGGCGCGCGATGTGCTTGCGCGTTGCGCTTTGATTGATTTTGACCGGTCGCAATTCAAACCGGGTCACTTCGTGCTCACAGGAATTCACCACACACCCGTCACCATTCAGTGTACGGAAGAAAATACATTTCACATCTACGTGCTGCGGACGTTTGCTTTGAATATTTGGGAGTGGCTGTGCGATGTCGCTCAATCTTCAGGATATTGATCATGCGCGATATTCTGGACCTTGAACGTTACCCGTTGGATAATATTGGTTCACCTGCATGGAATGTTTTGGTTGAGCGTTGCAAAGCGGATCTGAATCGTGATGGCATGTTCAATATTGAAGGTCTTGTCCGGGCAGATGCGCTGGAAAGCATTGTGTCGGAGGTGCGGCCGGTGATGGACACATTGTCCTTCGTGCATAAGCGTTCGCACAACATCTATTTCATGAAGTCTATTCCGGGCTTGCCTGACGACCACCCTGCCCTCGCCCGCACCGACACCATCAACCACACGGTTTGTGCTGATCAAATTCCGCAAAGCATTGTCAGCCATATTTATGAGTGGGCACCGCTGATTGTGTTTCTCAGTGCGACCATGGGCAAGGACGCACTTTACCCGATGCGCGATCCATTGGCGCGTATGAATGTCATGGCTTACCGCGAAGGTGAGCAATTGAACTGGCACTTTGACCGCAGCGAATATACCACGACACTGTTGCTTCAGGCTCCTGAAGCAGGTGGTGATTTTGTTTACCGCAGCGATTTGCGCACGACCGAAGACCCTAATTATGAAGGCGTTGCGCGACTGATGCGCGGCGAAGACCCGGAGGTCAAAACCCTGAAGGTTTCCGCTGGCACACTCAATGTTTTCCGGGGCCGGAACACCGCGCACAAGGTGAGCACCGTAAAAGGCGAACGCGAACGCATGATTGCCGTTTTTACATATTATGAAAAAGCCGGTGCCATGTTTAGCCGGGAAGAACAGATCGGGTTTTATGGCCGCGTCAGTTAAAGCAAACTCAGTTTAGCCGCCGGTCACACTCATGTGTCGCGATACTGCTGGTTTGTTGTGGTCGCGGTCGATGATGAAATCATGGCCTTTGGGTTTGCGGCCAATGGCTTCCAAAATGGCGTTGGTCAAAAGCTCATTGCCTTCTGAGGCGCGCAACGGTGCACGTAAGTCTGCTGCGTCTTCCTGGCCTAAGCACATGTACAGCGTACCGGTGCACGTGATGCGGACACGGTTGCAGCTTTCGCAGAAATTATGGGTCAGCGGCGTGATGAAACCTAAGCGCCCGCCGGTTTCTTTGACTTTTACATAGCGCGCCGGGCCGCCGGTTTTGTAGGGGATGTCTTCCAGCGTGAATTGATCCATCAATGCCGCCCGGACCTGCGACAGTGGCAAATATTGATCAGTGCGGTCACCATCAATATCGCCCAGCGGCATGGTTTCAATCAGTGTCAAATCCATATCTTCGCCATGAGACCAGCGGATCATTTCCGGGATTTCATGTTCGTTCAGCCCCTTCAAAGCCACAGCATTGAGTTTGATTGAAAGCCCGGCCTTCTTGGCGGCGGCCAAGCCTTCTTTGACCTTGGCCAAATCACCCCAGCGGGTGATGGCGCGGAACTTTGCATCGTCGAGCGTATCGACCGACACATTGATGCGCTTCACACCATGATACGCAAGCTCTGATGCATATTTCGCAAGTTGGCTGCCATTGGTGGTCAGCGTCAATTCTTCCATGGCACCGGACTTCAGATGGCGTGAAAGACTCTCAACCAAAGACATGATGCCCTTGCGCACGAGCGGTTCGCCGCCGGTCAGCCGTATTTTCTTGACCCCTTGTTCAATGAAAGCTGTGCAAAGCCGATCTAATTCTTCCAGCGACAGCAGGTCCTTCTTCGGTAAGAACGTCATGTCTTCTGCCATGCAATAGGTGCAGCGGAAGTCACAACGGTCGGTTACCGAAACACGCAAATAACTGACATGACGGCCGAAGGGATCGATAAGCTGAGCGGAACTGGACATCACATGAATGTGTGCCTTTCGGGGTGAAAGGTCAAGCTTACTGGCTTTTTCTTTTCGCATGATTTGCTAAGACTTAAGCATGGCTTTGCGCCGCGACCTTCAAATGTTGGCAGCTTCCGTTGTGTTTTGGGGCTATGCTTCCGTTTCGGCCATCCCCGAAGACGGTCGGGTTGATCTGGCTCTCGTGCTGGCCATTGATGTGTCTTACAGCGTGGATAGTTTTGAGCATCGCATACAGATGGAAGGTTTTGGAGCCGCCATGCAGAGTCCTGAGGTGATTGAAGCGATACGCAAAGGCAAGCACCAGCGCATTGCCGTTACCATTTATCAGTGGTCGGATGAGTTTAACCAGCGTGTCTTGGTGCCGTGGCGGATTATAGCTTCTGAGGCGGACGCCAAAAAACTGGGAGACTATTTGGCCATTGGCCGACGCGATGTGTCAGAAGGCGGTACTGCCATTTCAGCATCATTGATCTTCGGTTCCAGCCTTTTCAACTCTGCACCCGCGTCTGACCGCAAAGTGATTGACCTTGCTACCGATGGCCGCAACAATATTGGCAGACCCGCCCATGAAGCGCGGGATTTTGTGGTGGGGCAAGGCATCACCATTAATGGCCTTGCTGTCAGCAATGAGTGGAAACATCTTGCAGGCTATCTGGAAAAACAAGTCATTGGAGGCAGTCTTAGTTTTGTTGAGGAAGCAAGGTCCTATGATGATTTTGGCGCTGCCATGTTGCGAAAGCTGGTGCGGGAAATTACCGGGCCGGGGTTGACTTAAAGGCTTAGAAGCCGGGAGGTGCAACAAAGCTTCGCCATTCCTTCTCAAGTAATTCTGCAAAACGTAGCGATGTGTAGTCACCATATTCGCGGGTGATGATTTGTACGCCAAGTGGCAAGCCCTCCGCAGTCATACCGAGAGGAGCCACGGTTGAGGGCAAATAGAAATTACATGAATAGCCGGCCCAGAAACGTTGATCGATGGTTGAAACCATTCTGCCGTTGACGGGAATAAGCCGCTCGTGCCTTTCGCCTGCTTGATCGTGGGGCCAAGCCGCTGATGCAGCACAGGGGCAAAGCAATACGTCCCAATCCTCAAAAAAAGCATCCCATATCTGGCGGATCTGGTGGCGGCGTTCGTTGGCTTTCAGCCAAGACCCGTGGGATAGCCCAAAGGCGCGGGTCATCAAGGCGACGTAAGATTTATCATTCTGATCGAGTGTTTTGGATTTTTGCGCCGCTTGATCGATTTCGCTTTCACTCATGCGCTTAGTCGAAGTTGCGCGGAGCAGTAGAATAAAGTTCTCGTATGCTTCCTCGTCGTTGAAATTCGGCAGGGCCTCAAATGAGAGATTCTTGCTGCGCTTCTGTAGAAAATCGCCAAGTGCAATCAGTTGGTCTTGATAGACCTGGTCCACGTCACTGACGGGGCTTGAAAGCTTAACCGCCACTCTAAAATCCTTGAAGGACGTCTGCTTTGCGGGCGGCAAGTTGAAGTTGAGACCACGTTGTTCAATACCTTCACTACCCACCAGAATTTTCATCATCGCTGTCAAGTCTTTGGCAGAGCGCGCCATTGGGCCTGCAACCGTAATATCACTCATGGCCACACTGCCCGGCATGAGGTGACCACGATAAGGCACGACGCCATAAGTGGGCTTGTGGCCGAAAACGCCACAGAAATGGGCAGGATTTCGAATAGACGACCCTATGTCTGAGCCAATTTCCAGCGCCGTCATGCCAGTGGCCAAAGCTGCAGCCGCACCACCTGATGAACCACCGGGGGTGCGTGTCACATCCCACGGATTGTTCGTTGTGCCATAAATTGCGTTGAAACTTTGCCAATCCGCCAGATGCAGGGGCACGTTGGTTTTGCCGTAGATCACGGCCCCGGCAGCGGTCATCTTTTGCAAAACAACGGCATCTTTTTGCGGGACGTTCTCTTTAAGTGCCGGGTCGCCCCAGGTAGATGGAGCACCGGCCCAATCAAAGCTCTCTTTGATGGTCATCGGAACACCGTCAAAGGGCGACAATGCTTTGCCTTTGGCCAAGCGTCGATCCGCAGCGGCGGCGGCTTTTTTGGCCCGCTCAATATCTGTGTAGACGACGGCATTGATCGCCGGATGATGCAGCGAATATTGCAGTAGATTTTCCTGCAGCAACTCGCGGGCTGAAATTTTCTTGCTGCGCAATTTGCGGCCAAGTTCGAGGGCGGATTTGAAAACGATACTGGTCATATCGTGAGATTAGCCATGTGAACGGCACATGCAAGCCATCCCGCGACAAATCACGATTGCTTGTGTATTCGGAATATATGGCGACAGTAACGCATCAAGCAAAGTGGATTGGTTATGCCTTGGCGGGCCTTGGTGCCACGCTATTTT
>JAYUQS010000116.1:0-11786 GCA_043756645.1 Hyphomicrobiales bacterium
CGGGATTGCGACACGTCAGTTCGCGTTACTTCGCCAACTTCAAACCGCGCCGCTGCGGCTTTAGCCTGCTTTTGAAGATTCTCCGTGTTCTGCTGGCGGATCGATAAAATCTGACGATCCCGCACCACGGCCAAATAAGCTGATGCAACATCAAAAAGAACGGCTTGTTCTGTAGCTAGAAGCTGTTGTCGTCCAGCTTCTACAGTTGCCTTGGCAGACTTAATGCCTTCCACAGTTTTAAAACCACGAAACACCGGCTGCGATAACTGAATATCCACGCCTAACGACGAGTTACCGTAACCGTCCGCTCCTGAGCTGTCTCTCCATAGCCGTTGCGCTGTCGCTTCAGCAGAAATGGTAGGCCGCCAGCCGGACTTGGCACTTGGCACCAACTCATCAGTGCCACGTTGCCGTGCACGATCAGCCTGCAAAGTCGGATTTTTCTGATAGGCCGCACGCATTGCGTCAGCCAAGCTTTCGGCTTGGGCTGGAACAGCAACAAAAACGCTAAACATCGCCCCGCCCGCCAGAGCCACTGCTTTTAACTTCAGACCTATTGCCACGCACAACCCTCTGTTTGACCTGCCGAGTCCCTTGAAATCATTCTGCCTCTGTGGGCAATTACGATTCTCACCTAAACCATATATCAGTCCGATATGTATTGCCAAGCCCCAATGCCTCTGTTGGAGCTTGTTTTGAACTCTTGTGACTTGATCATCACAGGTAAGTGACATCGATACTGACAGTATTGGCTGATCTTCAATATTCCTTAGCACCAAGGTTGTAACCCTGTAATTGATCGGCTATACGCGCCACGCAGTGAGGCCTCGTGGCGGAATGGTTACGCAGAGGACTGCAAATCCTTGAATGGGGGTTCGATTCCCTCCGAGGCCTCCAATATTCTTCAGGTCAGTCCTATTTTGGCGGCTATTCCGGGAAAACGGCGCTTCAGCCATCCAACAATTCGAACAGTTGCCACCCGCCGGAACCGCCTGACTGGAGGAAAGTCAATCGAGAGAATCAATAGACCGAGGGGCAGCATCCAAAAACCCAGAACCGGCAAGAAGCCTAAAAAACCACCGAAAACTGCCAACAATCCCAAACCGACACGTAAAAACACATTGCTGGGCACAGGAATTCGTTTTCCCAAGAAATTGACCGACCTCACAGACGTTTGCTCCTCATTGTACACATGGCAATATGGTGGTGAATGCGCCAAAACAAAGTCGTGTGAACGACATCACATACTTTTACCTGAAAAGTAATAAAAAGCCTTTACGCACCAAAATGCCTTAGGCTATAGAGCGGCCAATTCCCTGATAGCTCAGTTGGTAGAGCATTCGACTGTTAATCGAAATGTCGTTGGTTCGAGTCCAACTCGGGGAGCCAATTCTGGCAAAGCGCTGCGAAACAATAAAATAATCAAAATGAGAATGTTGGCGCTTTAAAAAGACATCATTTTATGAACACATTCGCAGGTCGCGATGTGGTCATTTTTCTGCCTCCGGCAATATCCAATAAAATACCATCATTCAGATGGACTTTTTTGATCAAAAAGAAACGTGGAGGACAGGATGCTTAAGAAAATTGCAGTGCTGTTGGGCGCTTCAGTTGCATTTGTGGGTGCAAGCTACGCCCAAGATGCAAATCTGGAAAAACTTAGCGGCTTTAAAACAACCGGTACACCGATGATGGTGCCTATCGATCAAGGCGGCGCCAATGCTGAGGCGCTCAAAGCGATCGCAGCTCAAATCAAAGTGCCTGATGGGTTCAAAGTCAACTTATACGCTATTGTGCCAGATGCCCGTCATATGGCTGTTGGTCCACAAGGTGTTGTGACTTACATTGGTACACGCAAAGAAAAAGCTTACACAATGACCGACCGCAACAAAGACGGTGCGGCCGATGACGTGAAAGAGTTCTTGCCTTCAGTGAAAATGGCAGTGCCAAACGGCATGTGTTTCTCGAAGGACGGACATCTCTTTGTAGCAGAACAGAACCGCGTTCTTTGGGCTCCCGCTGCGGAATTCTTCTATGAAGGACCCGACGCAGCTGTGTTTGCCATCGTTCCACAGGGCAAACTGATTCCACCGGAAGAAGAAAGCTACAACCACACCGCACGTACTTGCCGCGTAGGACCGGATGGCCGCCTCTACATCACGCTTGGCCAGCCTTTCAATGTGCAAGCCAAGGAAAAAGTCGCTCTTTACGACCAATGGGGCCTCGGTGGCGTTGTGTCTTACAAGCTCGATGGCTCAGACCGTCAGGTACACTCTATCGGTATGCGCAACCCACTCGGTTTGGACTTCAATCCGAAGGACAAGTCTTTGTGGGTCAACGACAACCAGGTCGACGGCATGGGTGACACCATTCCAGCTGGCGAAACCAATCGTGTGACCGCACCTGGCCAGCACTTTGGTTTCCCTTGGTTCGGTGGCGGTAAAACCCGCACCACCGATTTCAAGGACTCGGAACCACCAGCAGGACATATCTTCCCGCAGATCGAGCATGATGCACATGCTGCCGATCTTGGACTGTCCTTCTACAGCGGCAAGTCCTACCCTGAGAAGTATCGTGGTGGCCTCTTCACGGCCCAACACGGCTCATGGAACCGCACGGACCCAGTTGGTGCCCGCATTCTGTTCCACACCCTCAAGGCTGACGGTACCTATGACAAGACGGAAGTCTTTGCCGACGGCTGGTTGAACGAGAACAAAGAATACTTGGGCCGTCCTGTTGACGTGCAATTCCTGAGAGATGGTTCCATGCTCGTGTCGGATGACTTCGCCGGCGCTGTTTGGCGGATCTCTTACGGCAACTAACAGATAATGTTGAACCGCACGGCAGTGTAAAACACTGCTGTGCGGTTCTTTTGCCACTAAAGTGAAGGGATAAATTGTGCGTCTTTTTGTAATTTCATACATCGCAGCGCTCGTTGCTGCAACACCTGCCATCGCTGCCGGAGACCCAGTTCTAGGCCGCAAAATTGCGGGCAAATGTGCCACCTGCCACGGAATAGACGGCCAATCCAAAAATCCTGAGGCCCCGCATATTTCAGGACAAGTGGAGCGTTATATTGTAAAAGCACTCAAGCGCTATATCAGTGGCGAGCGCGAAGATCCGCAAATGTCGATGATCGTCAAACAATTGAAAGACGACGACATCGCAAATGTAGCGGCTTACTATTCTGCAATAAAAATCACAGTTGAAAAACCGCAATAAGCCTTAAGTTGACATTGCAGAACCGGCTTGTCCGGTTCACAATTACAATAACGTGCGAAAACGCACATATCGGGAGGAACCTAAAATGACAGAAAAAACAAAACCGGCAGCTAATGCGCGCCGCTCTTTCTTAAAGACGGGTGCAATCGCTGCGGCAGGCGCTGCAGCAGTGGCCATGCCCAACATCGCACGCGCTCAAGAAGCCACCGTGTTCAAATTCCAAAGCACCTGGCCTGCCAAGGACATTTTCCATGAATTCGCAGCTGACTTTGTACAGCGCGTCAACGATATGGGCGGCGGACGTTTGAAGTTTGAACTGCTTGCAGCAGGCTCTGTGGCCAAAGCCCTTGAAGTACAGGATGCAGTTATTGCCGGCACCTTGGATGGCGGCCACGGCGTGACAGCTTACTGGTACGGCAAGCACAAATCAGCATCACTGTTCGGAACACCTCCAGCATGGGGCTGGCGCGCCAACCAAATGATCGGCTGGATGAAATACGGTGGCGGCCAAGCCTTGTACGATGAACTGGTTCAAACTGTTCTCGGCCTCAACCTTGTGGGCTTCCTGACCGGACCAATGCCAACTCAGCCACTCGGGTGGTTCAAGCAGGAAATCACTGATCCCGCTCAATTGACCGGCTTGAAGTACCGCACCGTTGGCTTGTCGGCTGACTTGTTCAAGCAAATGGGCGCAGCAGTCACCATCATGGGCGGCGGCGAAATTGTGCCAGCCATGGACCGTGGTTTGCTCGATGCCGCTGAATTCAACAATCCAACATCTGATACACTGTTGGGCTTCCCTGACGTGTCGAAAGACTACATGCTGCAAAGCTACCATCAGTCAGCAGAATGCTTCGAAATCATTCTGAACAAAACCAAGTTTGATGGTTTGACCCCAGACCTGCAGGCCGTGATCCGTTATGCTGTTGAATCGGCATCGCAAGACATGAGCTGGAAGGCGATGGACCGTTATTCCACAAGCCTGCAAGGCTTGCGTGATAAGGGCGTGAAGATCCACAAGACACCAGACTCAGTTTTGCAAGCTCAGCTTGCTGCTTGGGATAAAGTGATCGAAACCCAATCAGCTGATCCTTTCTTCGCCAAAGTTGTTGAAAGCCAAAAGGCATGGGCCAAGCGCGTTGTCGGAACGCAGTTCGACATGGAAGTCGATCAGCGCATGGCCTACGACCACTTCTTCAAGGCTTAAAACAAGTATTAGCAAAATCACTTGGCTTATCCTGTCGATCGTCATTCCGGCGAAAGCCGGAATCTTTCAACTAACGAGATCCTGACTTTCGTCGGGGTGACGCTGCTGATTGCGGGCAATTGAAGTGAAGACACGATACGACAACGCATGATCATCACTGAAATGCACAGGAACGAACGAAAGTTCGCTCCTGTATTTTGCGGTTAGAAGAGGCACTCTATGAAAAACAAGCATCTCCCTTTCATCCTGTTCGCAGGCGGCGTCGCCTTACTCATTATTTCAATTTTCTGGTCGCTTTACGCCTTTGGCGAAGTCGGCCGGATTGTCGGACCCAAAGGCTTGCGTCCCAACAACAGTTTCGTTTGTGTAATGGCTTTCAGCGAAAAATGCGATCTGCTCTCAGCCGCTCATGCTGAAAAAGGCACAACCCCCTACTCTCCTCTGGTCTTCTGGGCTGGTATCTTGGCCATCGCCGCAAGCTTTTGGCTCAATGTGCTAAAGCAAAGTCCAAATGAGGCATGGGACACACGCCTGCAGCGCCTGCTCATTCCGGTAGATCGTGTCAGCACTTATGTCGGGCAGTTTTTTGCCTGGTCAATTTTACTGCTGACCTTTGCCGTAAGCTACGAAGTTTTCTCACGTTATGTGCTGGGCCGCCCAACCGACTGGGCCTTTGACGCCAGTTACATTCTCTACGGAACACTGTTCATCATGGCAGGTGCCTATGCACTGGCCCGCAACGCCCATGTGCGCGGCGACTTTCTCTACCGCGCCTGGTCAAACACCACGCAGGCCAAAATGGACTTGCTACTCTACATCATCTTCTTTTTTCCAGGCATCATCGCCTTCATCTATGCGGGCTACGGCTATGCCGCGCAGTCTTGGGTCACGCATGAACACTCCGCCTACAGCCCTGATGGACTGCCAATTTATCATTATAAAACCTTGATCCCTTTCACAGGCGTGCTGCTGTTGCTGCAAGGCATTGTTGAAGTGGTGCGCTGCCTGATTTGCATCCGCACCGGCGAATGGCCAAACCGCCTGCACGACGTCGAAGAACTCGACAAAATCATCCTTGAACAACATGCCGACAAAGGAACGACAGCATGACCGATCCACAACTTGGCGTATTCATGCTGGGGTTTTTTGTTGTCCTCATCATGCTCGGATACCCCATCGCATTCACCCTCATGGCAATGGGCGTCGGCTTTGCTTTTATGGCTTTCGACGGCAACACGGATGCGGTCATGAGCTTGCTTGTGCAGCGCTCATGGTCGGTGATGACCAATGACGTTCTGATCTCTGTGCCGCTGTTTGTGTTCATGGGCTACATCATTGAACGCGCGAATATTTTGGATCGATTATTCAGGTCGATTCAAATGGCGGCAGGTGGCGTTCCAGGTTCACTTGCCGTGGCCACATTGATCACTTGCACATTGTTTGCAACAGCCACTGGTATCGTTGGAGCTGTGGTTACATTGATGGGCCTCCTCGCATTTCCCGCAATGCTCAAAGCAGGTTACGACACCAGGCTTTCTGCAGGCGTGGTCTGTGCGGGTGGCTGCCTTGGTATTCTGATTCCACCTTCGATTATGCTCATTCTCTACGGCGCAACCACCGGCGTTTCACCGGTGAAACTCTATGCTGGTGCCTTCTTCCCTGGCCTCATGCTCGCTGGCCTCTACATGGTTTATGTGATCATTCTATGCTGGTGGAAACCAGAGCTAGCGCCCAAGCTACCGAAAGAAGAACGTAATTTTCCACTTGCGACGGTGGTCTATGAACTCGCAACATCGTTCCTGCCGTTGGCATTGTTGATATTCGCAGTTTTAGGCGCAATCCTCATGGGTGTTGCAACCCCTTCGGAAGCGGCTGCCATCGGCGCATTGGGCGCACTTATTCTCGCCGCAGCCTATCGTTCACTGAATTTTACCAAGCTGAAAGAGTCGGTTTACTTGACCGCCCGCACTTCAGCCATGGTGGGTTGGTTGTTTGTGGGCTCATTCATGTTCTCAGCCGTGTTTGCATTGTTGGGTGGCGACCAGGTCATCAAGGATTTCGTCATTGGCATGAATCTCACGCCATTCTGGTTCCTCGTTATGGCCCAGTTGATCATCTTCGTTCTGGGCTGGCCGTTGGAGTGGACCGAAATCATCGTGATTTTCGTGCCAATCTTCCTGCCTTTGCTGGAGCACTTCGGCATTGATCCCTTGTTCTTTGGCTTGCTGATTGCACTGAATATCCAAACCAGCTTTCTCTCGCCGCCAGTTGCGATGGCGCCCTTCTACTTAAAAGGGGTGGCCCCAAAACACGTGTCGATCAACGACATCTTCGCCGGTGTAATGCCCTTCATCGTCATTGTGATATTCTCAATGGTGCTGCTCTACATTTTCCCCGCCATCGGAATGTGGCTGCCGGAAAAGCTTTACGGGGCAAATTAAGACAAGCGAGATTTGACCGGTTGAGGCTGTTCGGTTAAAAGAACAGTCTCAACCGAGAAAGCAAACACATGGACATCAAGCAAGATACCGTCGCCGCAATTGGCAACACGCCATTGATCAAGTTGCGCAAGGCGTCGGAGCTGACCGGCTGCACCATTCTGGGCAAAGCCGAATTCATGAACCCCGGCCAATCGGTGAAAGACCGCGCTGCGTTATTCATCATCAAAGATGCGATTGCCCGTGGCGAACTCAAACCCGGCGGCACCATTGTGGAGGGAACGGCAGGTAACACCGGCATCGGCATTACGATAGTGGCCAATGCCATGGGTTTCAAATCTGTGATCGTCATCCCCGAAACCCAATCGCAAGAGAAGAAAGATGCTTTGCGTCAACTCGGCGCGAAACTCGTTGAAGTGCCTGCGGTTCCTTACAAGAATCCCAACAATTACGTGAAATATTCAGGCCGTTTGGCCACAGCTCTGGGCGGCGTTTGGGCCAACCAGTTTGACAATGTCGCCAACCGCGAAGCCCATATTCAAACCACTGCACCTGAAATTTGGGCCCAAACCGATGGCAAAGTCGATGGCTTCGTTTGCGCCGTTGGTTCAGGTGGAACATTAGCTGGTGTGTCCATGGCGTTGAAAGAACGTAATAAAAATATCAAGATCGCGTTAGCCGACCCCATGGGCGCAGCGCTTTACAGTTACTATAAAACCGGCGAATTGAAGTCTGAAGGTTCTTCAATCACTGAAGGCATTGGCCAAGGCCGCATTACCAAAAACCTCGAAGGCATAATCGTCGATGACGCCTTTCAAATTCACGACAATGAAGCCATCCAAATCGCCTTCGACTTGCTGGAACATGAAGGCCTGTGCATGGGCGGCTCGACAGGCGTGAACGTGGCCGGTGCCATGCGCCTCGCCAAGCAGTTGGGTCCGGGCCATACCATCGTCACCATCCTCTGCGACTTCGGCACGCGCTATGCCTCAAAACTGTTCAACCCGGAATTCTTGCGGTCGAAAGGCTTGCCCGTACCTGCTTGGCTAGAAGACACCAGCGATGTGCCAAACGTGTTTGAAGCGGTATGAGCAATCTCGTCACAACGCAGTGGTTGTCAGAGCATCTCCGCGAAGTGGTGATCATCGATGCGTCATGGCACCTTCCAGCCACCAAGCGTGATGCAAAAGCTGAATTTGCGGCCAAGCACATTCCGGGTGCTGTGTTCTATGACTTGGATGCAGGTGCCGCGACCAACACCACCCTGCCCCACATGCTGCCGACGGCGGAAAAATTTGCAGCCGACATGCAAGCGCTTGGCGTTTCGAATGATCACCTTGTGGTCTGTTATGATGCTGCGGGGCTGTTTTCAGCCGCGCGTTTGTGGTGGATGTTGAAAAGCTTTGGTCACGATAAAGTCACAGTGCTGGATGGCGGTTTGCCCAAGTGGGAACGCGATGGTTATGCCGTCGATGCCGGAAAAGCTCAACCAACGCACAGCAAGGGTTTGAAGTTAGACCTCAACACTTCAAAGGTGAAAAGCATGAGCGACGTTGCGGCAGCCATTGCAACAGGTTCAGCCCAAATCGCCGACGCCCGCTCCGGCCCTCGTTTCCGCGGCGAAGAACCAGAACCCCGCCCCGGCGTCCACCCCGGCCATATGCCGGGTGCGTCAAATGTACATTATGCATCATTGCTCAATGCCGATGGCACTTTCAAATCCGGACAAGCCTTGCGCAACGCTTTTGAGGCAGCAGGCGTTGATCTGGCACAACCCATCATCACCAGCTGCGGCTCTGGCATAACCGCTGCAATACTCTCGCTTGGATTAACTGAACTTGGCATAACCGACCACAGCCTCTACGACGGCTCCTGGGCGGAATGGGGTGCGAGCGGTGAGGCTGTGGCAATAGGTTGACATTTATAACAGATGTTATTACTATAACGTATGTTATAAGGAGGTTAACTATGAACGACATGTCAGCCATTAATAAATGCAAAATCACGACTGTTGGAAACTCTGCGGGCATCACATTGCCCAAGGAAGTTTTGGCCAAGCTCCGCATGGGCAAAGGGGACTATTTGACATTGGTCGAAACGCCAGAGGGCTACTTGTTGACACCTTACGATAGTGATTTTGCCAAAGCCATGGAAGCAGCAGAAATTATCATGCGCGAAAACCGTGACGCCTTGCGTGAACTCGCCAAGTAATCATGAAATTCATATGGCTAACACAAGAACAAGTCTCTGCATTTCATCTCCGACAACTTGCTGAACACGGTGGCGGTGCCGGAGTGCGAGACTTGGGGCTGCTTGATTCAGCTATGCAAAGACCAAAAGACAAAATAAATTATGGGCAGCCAGACATATCTGACCTAGCGGCAGCCTATGCCTATGGCATCGCACGCAACCACCCGTTTATCGACGGCAATAAACGAACGGCGCTTGTTGCATCATTCACATTTTTGTTTCTGAACGGCTACAAAGTCACAACATCACAGGCTGAAAACGTGTCTATATTTTTATCGCTTGCGGCAGGCACTTTGACAGAAGACGAACTTGCGGCTTGGTTCCGTGCGAACCTTTTGAAAAGTTAACGCACCGGCGGTGCATAAAGCACCCCGCCTTTGTCCCACTGCGCGTTCAAACCCCGTTCAATCAACAGCTTCGAACCTGCACCCAAGTTGCGGTCAAACATTTCGCCATAATTGCCAACTGCTGTAACAGCGCGGGCGGCCCAGTCAGCGTCAAGCCCCAAGTCAGCGCCGAACGTTCCTTCAGCACCTAGCAAGCGACGCACATTGGCTTTTTTGCTTTTGGCTTTATCATCAGCAACTGTGGCGCTGCGCACTTCCATTTCCTCGGCATTGATCAAAGCGAACAAGGTCCAGCGCGCGATGTTGAACCATTGCTCATCCCCTCCGCGAACGGCGGGCCCCAGCGGCTCTTTCGAAATCACCTCCGGCAACACAATGCTGTCATCAGGTTTCGCCAATTTCAAACGTATTGCATAGAGCTGCGATTGGTCGGCCGTATAAGCATCACACTCATTTGCCTCGAAAGCAGCAATTGCAGCTTCCGGCTTGTCGAACACTTTCACCACATAAGCCATGTCGCGTTCTTTGAAAAAGTCATCAACATTGGCTTGCGTTGTGGTGCCACTGACAAAGCAGATCGACGCTTGGCTCATATTGAACACTGACGTCACACCAGACAGTTTCTTGACCAGGAAGCCCTGGCCATCGTGATAAAGCACGCCTGCAAAACGCAGCGGAAATTTAGTTTCACGCTCCATCGTCCAAGTGGTGTTGCGGGCCAACACATCAACGGCACCGGATTTCAATTTTTCAAAACGCTCTTGCGCGTTAAGAGGCACATATTCAACCTTCGCAGCATCACCCAAGGTGGCTGCCGCCAAGGCTTTGCAATAATCCACATCCATGCCGGCCCATGCGCCATCAGCAGCTTTTTCAGCAAAACCCATGAGGCCCGCATTCACGCCGCAATTCAACTTGCCCCGTGCTTTCACATCTTCAAGTGTTGTTGAATGTGCGGCCATGGTGAGTGCAAACAAGGAGGCAGTGAGAGCGAGCAGCTTGCGCATAGCGAATCCATTTTCAAATGATACAAAGAAAAAGCTTAACCGCTACAACCCGACGTGCCAAGCCGCTTTATGAGTGCAGCAACATCGGTGAATGTTTCACATTCTGGCTTAAAAGGCCGCTTGATCATGACAACGGGAAGACAAAGTTCGCGCGCCGCATCAAGCTTGGCCCGCGTTGATGAGCTGCCAGCATTCTTGGTGATGATATGTGTGAAGTTTTCTTGTTTGAACAGGGCCAGTTCATTTTCGAAAGAGTGAGGCGGGCGATCCAAAATCAAACGCCATCTTGGTGGCAGAATTTCAGCCAGCGGTTCGACAGTACGAATAACACCTGACAAATCTTGGCGATTCAAAAACGCAGCAAGTTCCTTGCGACCCGTTGTGGTGAAGGCTTTTGCATGAGGTGGCAGTTGCGCTGCAGCTTCAGTCAACGACGTTGCAGAAATCCAACGATCTCCAGCAACAGACTTCCATGCGGGGCGTTCGAACCGCAACAACACAGTAGTAGAATTTTCAATCGCCACAAAAGCGCTATACGAAATAATCGCTGCGTAGGGATGCGTTGCGTCCACCAACACCTCTATTTGTTCTTGGCTAAGATAAGCCCGTAAACCCTCCGCACCACCAAAGCCGCCAACACGAATCTTGCCTTCGGGCAGCAGCGGCTTTGAGGTGACACCGGCAAGAGACGATGTCACGTCGTGGCCGTCTTGAATAAGCCGGGAAGCAATCTCGCGCGCTTCAGCCGTGCCGCCGAGGATGAGGATTTTTTTGGAGTGGTGCATATACGCCCTCATCCGCCCTGTCGGGCACCTTCTCCCGCGCAAAATGCGGGAGAAGGCTGTTGTATTTGCCTTCTCCCGTTTCTTCCAACGGGAGAAGGTGCCCGAAGGGCGGATGAGGGAGTTTTATTTCTCTGCATGCCCAATAATCTTTCCCACGCGATCAACCACAATGACATCAGCCAAACTGGCGCCTTGCAGAACTGAACGAACGCTCACCAGAGCGTCTTCCGCCACACGCTGGGCCAAGCCATCACCCGCCAATTCCAAAACTTCCATCGCGGTATTCGCACCCAACACGCGCTCCCGCAATTCTGGTTTTACCCGCTCCGCCAACCATTCGAAATCCACTTGCGATCGCCCCGAATGCAAGTCCATGGCGCCCTGCGCCAGTTTCACAATCTTTGCAAAGCCACCCCCAATGGTGACGCGTGGCACAGGGTTTACACGCAGGTATTTTAGAAGTCCGCCCGCAAAATCTCCCATGTCCAACATCGCTTCGAGCGGCAATCCATAATGCGCACGAACAGCAT
>JAYUQS010000117.1:0-11604 GCA_043756645.1 Hyphomicrobiales bacterium
GTTCGAGGGCGACACGCGTGCGCCGCGGAACACTTGTGTCACACGTGTCGTGCATGTGGTCTGCGAAAAAACCCGTTTCGCGTGGGGAAACCTGACGCATTACCATAGCGACGTTAAATCTACGTCGCATACCGCGAAGGGTTTCCCCGTGCGCCCAATCTCAGGGTCAAGAGATCAAGGCTGAAAGATCCAGCCCCACAAAGCCATAATCGCGCCCAAAAGCTTCCTGTCGTTTTTCAAACTGGAGTTCAGCTAGAATAGACCCATGACCGATTCACCCTCCCTCACTGGTGCTGACCTTATCCGTGACTTTGTGACCAGGCTTCCTTTGAAGCCGGGGGTTTATCGGATGTATGATGCTGATGGTGAGGTCGTCTATGTCGGCAAGGCGAAGAACCTTAAAAACCGCGTGTCGAATTATGCCCGGGGGCAGGGGCATAATAATCGCATTGCCTTGATGATCTCGCTCACCTGCAACATGGAATTCGTCGTTACCGAAACTGAGGCTGAGGCGTTGTTGCTTGAGTCCAATCTGATCAAGAAATTGAAGCCGCGCTTCAACGTGATTTTGCGCGATGACAAAAGTTTCCCTTACATTTTGATTGCGAAAGACCATGCTTCGCCGCAACTGGCCAAGCACCGGGGTGCGCGCAATCGCAAAGGCAGTTATTACGGACCCTTCGCTTCCGCTGGGGCCGTGAACCAAGCCATCAACACCTTGCAAAAAGCATTTCTGCTGCGCACCTGTTCTGACAGCTATTTTTCAAACCGCACGCGCCCTTGTTTGCTGCATCAGATCAAACGCTGTGCGGCTCCTTGCGTAAACTACATCGCCGAGGCGGATTACAACGCGCTGGTGGCTGAGGCAGAAGTGTTTCTTGAAAAAGGCGGTGGCCCTGTCAAGGCCGAGCTTGCCCGCAAAATGGAAGAGGCGGCGGAAGCGTTGGAATTTGAGACAGCGGCGCGGTTTAGGGACCGTATTCAGGCCATGAGTTTTGTCACACAAACCCAAGGCATCAACCCGCAAGGGGTGGATGAAGCGGATGTGTTTGCGCTGGCACAAGAAGGCGGCATCACGTGTGTGCAAGTGTTCTTTTTCCGCTCTGGCCAGAACTGGGGCAATCATGCGTATTTCCCCAAGGCCGACAAGAGCACGGAGACCTCAGAAATTCTTGCCAGTTTCATTGGCCAGTTTTACGACGACCGGCCTTTGCCCAAATTGATTTTACTGTCGGAAAACATCGAAGAACAAGAGCTTTATGCCGAAGCCTTTTCGACCCATGCGGGTTACAAAGTGGAAGTCAGCACGCCGCAGCGAGGCGAGAAAAAAGGTTTGACGGAATACGCCCACACCAATGCCAGAGAAGCAGCAGGGCGCAAATTGGCGGAGACTGCATCGCAATCCAAATTGCTGGATGGTGTGGCAAAGGCCTTCAACCTGGAGGAGCCGCCCCTGCGCATTGAGATTTACGATAATTCCCACATTCAAGGCGCACATGCCGTGGGCGCCATGGTGGTGGCGGGGGCTGAAGGCTTCATGAAGTCGCAATACCGCCGCTACAACATCAAAACGCCCGACGTGGCGGGAGATGATTTTGGCATGATGCGGGAAGTGTTAATGCGGCGCTTCACGCGGCTGTTGTCAGAGGACGAAGTTACCGATGAAGGAGCACCCCCACAATGGCCGGACTTGCTGTTGATCGACGGCGGGCAGGGCCAGCTTTCGGCGGTGCAGGCGGTGTTGGATGAGCTTGGTGTTGCAGATGTGGCACTGGTCGGCGTGGCCAAGGGGCCAGACAGAGACGCGGGGCGCGAGCATTTTTATGTGACGGGAAAACCCAGCTTTATGTTGGAAGCCCGCGACCCGGTTTTGTATTACGTGCAGCGCCTGCGCGATGAGGCGCATCGCTTTGCCATTGGCGGCCACCGCGCCAAACGGAGCCGCGCCATCGGCATCAATCCGCTCGATGAAATTACAGGGATTGGCCCCACCCGCAAGAAAGCCTTGCTGCAAAGCTTCGGATCGGCCAAAGCAATTTCACGAGCGGGCGTGAGTGATTTGGCGGCGGTTCAGGGCGTTAGCTCTCAATTGGCGCAAGTGATCTATGATCATTTTCACCCGGAGGCGCGTTGAGGCATGAGCATGACCAGCACGAAACCGCATATACCTGTATCTAAAGTTTGGAACCTGCCGAACATGCTAACCTATGGCCGCATTTTGGCGGTGCCGTTGGTTGCGGGGCTGTTGTTGTGGAATGAGCGGGCCGATGCTTTTACCGGCATTGGAATTGAAACGGCGCGCTGGATTGCGCTTGGTATTTTTGTGCTTGCTGCCATCACTGATTTTTTCGACGGATATTTGGCACGGAAGTGGCAACAACAATCTGCCCTTGGCAAGATGCTGGACCCGATTGCCGATAAAGTTCTGGTGGCTGTCGTGTTACTGGTTCTCTGTGGTGATCAAATTTTGCGCGGTGGCCATGTCTGGGCTGCGATTATTATTTTGGCACGTGAAGTGTTGGTGTCGGGGTTGCGTGAATTTTTGGGTCAGCTTCGCGTTTCCGTCCCTGTGACGCAAATTGCGAAGTGGAAAACCACGGTGCAACTTTTGGCAATTGGATTTCTGATTGCCGGGCCTGCAGGAGATACAGTTATTCCTGGCGTCACTTGGGTGGGTATTGCATTGCTTTGGATTGCGGCGGGCCTGACGCTTTACACAGGTTATGATTATTTTCGTGCTGGTCTTCGGCATGTGGTGGATGAAGAATGAAAGTTTTATATTTTGCGCGCTTTCGGCAATTGATTGGACGCTCGTCGGAAGATGTGGTGTTACCAAGCGACGTGAAAACTGTTGGTGACTTGCTCACCCACCTCATGCGTATTGACAATGGTTGTGCAGCGGCTTTTTCAAATTTGAAATTGGTGCGGGCCGCTGTGAACCAGAACCATGTGGGGCTTGAGCATTCATTGGCGGATGCAACTGAAGTTGCCTTCTTCCCACCGGTTACGGGTGGCTGATGCGCCTCAACGTTTACCTCCAAAAAGCGGGTGTGGGTTCCCGCCGTGAAGCCGAACGCATGGTTGAGCAGGGCCGTGTGCAGGTGAATGGTGCGGTTGCCGCTGCAACTGTGCCGGTGAATGACGGCGACATCGTTATGCTGGATGGCAAGTTTATCGCCCCTGATATTCGCGCCGTGCCGCGCCTGTTTTTACTGCACAAGCCTATTGATGTGTTGGTCACCAACCGCGACCCGCAAGGGCGGCGCACGGTGTTTGAACTTGATGCGTTAAACCCGCCGCAATGGGGCAAAGACAAACCCCGCGTGATGAGTGTGGGGCGCTTGGATGTGAATTCCGAAGGACTGTTGGTGTTGTCATCCGACGGGCCATTGGCGCAAACCATGATGAGCCCGGCATCCGCCTTGCCCCGCGTCTATCGCGTGCGTGTGCGCGGACGTTTGACGGAAAAGCAGATTGCCGAATTGCAAACAGGTGTGACCATAGAAGGCATTAATTATCGGGGTGCTGAATTTGTTGAAGAGCAGGATTTGGGTGGCCGCACAAATTCCTGGTATCGCGTGACATTGCGCGAAGGCAAGAACCGCGAAATCCGAAAACTGTTTGAATATTTCGGCTGCATGGTCAACCGCCTGATCCGGGTTCAATATGGTCCGTTCGTATTGGGGGATTTGAAAACAGGGGAAGTGAAAGAAGTCTCGGCGGTGGTGGTGCAGCGCTTCATGGAAGAGCTGGGGCGCGACGCGGTGAAGGTTTAGAAAAGGCCCCCTCAGTCCTTCGGACAGCTCCCCCAGCAAAGCTGAGGGAGCGGACATTATAGCCCTCCCTCAGCTTTGCTGGGGGAGGTCCCGAAGGGGGAGGGGGACCTTACTCCCCATCGCCGACAACCCATAAATACCGCGCTCGGTTTTTTCAAACCAACCATACACATTGTCACGGAAAATCGCAGGCGCACGATCCACCGAAGTCGCCGCTTTCACAACGCTGATTTTTGTCGGGCCATGGGTTCTCAAATGCGCCGCACATTTCAAAGCATCTTGCCGATAGGCCGTCATCAACGGTTTGCGTGTTGATCCCCCCACATTCGGGTCGCCACTGCGGGCGTTGAATTCTTTCAACAGCAACCCGCGCTTCCTCGTGTTGGCCCGAGGCGCATAAGGCACCGGGTCCGCTAACACTTCAACACTGCCGGAAGCGGTAACAATAATTAACCCCAAGCCAATTCGTCGGCAGAGTTTCAAAGCATCGCCGGTCACACCGCGTTTGGGGCGATTGATGGCGATATAAACGTGCTCTGCGATGGTGAGGCGATCAACGGCTTGATAGAGCAGAGCCAGCGTGAGCGACTGCTTCAACTCGACAATCACCGGAATTTCATTTCCGCGCACAGCAACGACATCGCAACCTTTGACCTCAGCTTTGACAGCGTAGCCCTGTGCTTCGAGGTGGCGTTTGACGGGGAGGTAAAGATCGGTTTCTGGCATGCGCAAATGATAGCTGATTCCTATTAAACTGGTATCAGCGTTGCAGCTTTCTCCGCCACCATCATCACAGCTGCATTGATGTTCACAGTGATCATTGAGGGAAAGACGGAAGCGTCGACGATCTGCAAGTTTTCGACACCCTTAACGCGCAGATTTGTATCAACGACATCGCCAATGCGGGCGGTGCCGCAGGGGTGGTAGACGGTTTCGCAGACGTCGCGGATGTAGGTTTCCCATTCGGCATCGGTTTGAACGCTTGGGCCTGGGTAGAGTTCGTCTTTCAGAAGTGCAGAAAGCGGATTCGTTTCAATAAGTTGCCTTGTGAACTTCATGGCTTGCAGGAGCTTCGGCATATCATATGGATCGCTGAAGTAATTGAGTGCGATATGCGGCTTGTCACTCATCGTTGGACCAGTGATTGACACGCGGCCTTCACTTCTGGCGCGGGTTACATTGGGTGAGGCTTTAACGGCGTCACCCTCGTGCGGAAAGCGTTTGCCCTCAACATATTTTTCGCGCACGCGCAGACCAAAGTGAAACAAGATATCGGGTGCGGGTTCTGCCTTGTCGAGTTGCAACATCATGGTTGCTTCGAAGGGGCAAATCTCCCAATCACCAACGGGTTGTCGTGTGCTCCATACGACAGGAGCTGCGACATGGTCTTTCATATGTCCGCCCACATGTTCGTTGGCGTGCACGATGGTGATGCCATGGCGTTGCAATTGATTGGCGGGACCAATACCGGAGACCATCAACAGTTGCGGGGTTTGGATCGTGCCGCAAGCGAGGATGATGTTTCGGGCGTAAATGGTGCCGCGTGATGTTTCAACGGCGACAGCTTTCTTGCCTTCAAACAGAATGCGGTTTGCCGCCGTGTTGGTCCAAACTTCTAAGTGCTCGGGCAAATCGGCGAGCGGGTGGAGATAGGTGATGGATGAGGATTGACGTTGTCTTCCAATTGCGTTGAGCGGAAAGGGGCCAACACCTTCTGCAACGGATTTAGAGAAATCATGTCTCGGCAATCCGCGTTCCTCGCCTGCTGCGATGAATGCGGCGCTGAACGGGTTGAGCGTGCAGTCAGTCATCGTGACGCGTTTTAACACCCGCTGCCACATCGGTGCCATGTCAGCAGGGCCCCAACCCTTGGCACCCAAATTCTCCCATTCCGCAAAATCAGAATCCGGCGGGCGTATGAAGGCGCAGTCATTGTGGTTGGCACAGCCTCCCAGAAGTTTAGCGCGGGCGTATTTGAGTTCCGATTTGCCATTTTTCAATGTGGTGGCGGTGAAGCCCCAGTCATAGGCTGGGGTTTGTTCGTCCAATCGCTTGAGATCATTGGCTGCAGGATCGCCTTCGTCAGACGCTCCAGCTTCCAAAACAATAATGCGACCTTTGGTGCGTTCAGCCAAACGCCGTGCCACAATACAACCTGCCGAACCGCCGCCGATGATGAGATGTTCGCATGTCACCATCGGCATCAGGTCTCGCTACGCTCTGACGGCGTTGGTGTAAGCATCCATCATGGAGCGGCTCATGTTGCCCGGTTTAAAGGCGTAGGGACCGATTTCAGCGACTGGAGTGACTTCGGCTGCTGAGCCCACGATGAAGCACTCGTTAAATGTTGTGAGTTCTTCCGGCATGATGCGGCGTTCGATGACCTCCATGCCTTGCTCTTTGGCCAAAGCAATCACGGTTTGGCGGGTAATACCGTTCAAGAAGCAATCAGCGATGGGTGTGTGAATTGCACCGTCGCGAATAAAGAAAATATTGGCCCCTGTGCATTCGGCAACACGCCCCTGCCAGTCCAACATCATGGCGTCGGCATAGCCTTTCTTTTCGGCTTTGTGCTTGGAGATGGTGCAGATCATATAGAGGCCTGCGGCCTTGGCATGAACGGGGGCGCACATCGGATCAGGGCGGCGATAGTCGGCGATGTCGAGTTTGATGCCCTTCATTTTTGTTTCAGGATCAAACATTGAGGGCCAGGCCCAGGTGGCAATCGCAACATGAATTTTGTTATGTTGGGCTGCAACCGCCATCATTTCTGAACCACGGAAAGCTACGGGGCGCACATATTGATCGCCGCCACCCATGGCCGCAACAACCTGATCTTTGGCCGCGTTGATTTCATCGTTGGTGAAAGGCAAATCAAAATCCAAGATATTGGCGGAGTTGCGGAATCGTTCGGTATGTTCTTTCGACTTGAAGATTTTACCGCCATAGGCGCGTTCGCCCTCGAAAACCGACGAACCATAATGCAGACCATGGGTGAGCACATGCACCTTGGCATCTTGCCAAGGAATAATGTCGCCGTTGAACCAGATCACGCCTTCGCGCTTGTCAAACGGAATAATGCTCATGTTCCACTCCCATTGTTTTGCCAGCTGGCTTTATCGTGCGATATAATGCCAAAACTGACTCGTCTCTTGAGGACGCTAACACAATGGAACAATATGTCAACATGGCTGACATAAATTTGTCGATGACGGATGAGCAAGCCGCCGAATTGGTGGAAATGCTGTTTTTTGCATACCGGGACTTTGTTCAGGATGCTGACGTGTCGCTGGCTGAGCTTGGCTTTGGCCGGGCGCATCACCGTGTCCTGCATTTTATCGGTCGCAGCCCCGGCATGACCGTTGCGCAGCTTTTGGATATTTTACGCATTACAAAACAGTCGCTCAGCCGGGTGCTGAAGGATTTGTTGGAACAGGGCTATGTTTTGCAGAAAGAGGGCCCCGATGATCGTCGCCAGCGGCTGTTGTATTTGACAGAAACTGGAACCTTACTATGGAAAAAACTGATCGGCCCGCAAATGCAACGGTTCCGTGATGCCGCACGACACGTCGGCGAAGATGATAGCGGGTTATATCGTGAGTTGCTTTTGCAATTGATCAATCCAGAAAATCGCGAAGCGGCGGAACATTGGGTGGCGCGCGTCAATGGATGAATTTCCACATATCTTATTGGTGGATGATGACCGGCGCATTCGCGAACTTTTAGCAACTTATCTCAAGACCAATGGGTTTCGAGTGACCGCCGCCAGCAATGCGGCAGAGGCGCGGCGCGCGCTGGCAGGGTTGGCATTTGACTTGATCGTGCTTGATATCATGATGCCGGGCGAGAATGGTTTTGCCTTGGCCGCCTCATTGCGAGGCGACGGCAATGCGGTGCCAATTTTGATGTTGTCGGCACGGTCTGATGCATCGGATCGTATTCAGGGCCTGGCGACCGGCAGTGATGATTATTTGGGTAAGCCATTTGAACCTGAAGAATTGTTGTTGCGCATGCGGAATTTGCTAAGGCGTAGTCTGCCTCGCCCCGTCAAGCTGAATGCCGTCAAATTTGGAGACTGTATTTTTGAAATTGAAAGTGGAACACTGACCCGTGGTCAAGATGACGTGCGACTGACAGGCAGGGAAAAAGAAATATTGCGTTTGCTTGCAACGTCAATGGGCCAGCCTGTGGTGCGCGCCGATCTACAACCCGAAGGGGCTGCTGATGATGCCCGCGCCATCGACGTTCAAATGACACGCCTCCGACAGAAAATTGAAACGGATCCCACCAATCCGAAATATCTTCAGACCGTGCGTGGTCAAGGTTATTGTTTGTTTGCGGAGATTGCCTGATGCCAATTGAACCCAACCCTTCTTTCTATTTCCGCTTCAACCGCTGGCTGGAGCGCTATGCGCCTTCCGGTCTTTATCGCCGTACTATGTTGATTTTGATTGTGCCGGTTCTGTTGATGCAAGTGCTGGTGGCCGGATTTATTTTAGATCGCCATTGGGACAATGTAACAAAGGTTTTGTCGCGTGCCTTGTCGCGTGAAGTGGGTGTGCTGGTTGAGCTTTACAACAAGTCGGATAAGTCAGACGCGTCAGTTGCCGAAATAGAACGGCTCGCCCGGGATCGTTTGAGCTTACAGCTCAATGTATTGCGCAATGCCAAACTGCCGGTCGTTCCTGATCCGCCGTTTTATAAATTGTTCGATGTTAAAATGTTGAAGTATCTGGATCGTGAAACGGGTCGTCCCTTCACAGTGATTGGGGATGGCCCAGATGGAAAAGTTGATATTCAGGTTGAAGTTGAACCAGGACTGATTTTTAATGTGAAGACAGATGCGGATCGGGCTTGGGCGTCGAATACACCATTTTTGATGTTCTTGATGTTGGGCTCAACTGCGTTGCTGTTGTCGATTGCCGCATTGTTTTTGCGCAATCAGATCCGACCGATTTTGGAGTTGGCCAATGCGGCTCATGATTTTGGCTTAGGCCGCGACAGCACGCAATTCAAACCGCGTGGTGCGACGGAAATCCGTGAGGCCGGGCAATCGTTTATCGATATGCGCCGGCGTATTGCGCGACATGTGGAACAGCGCACTGCCATGCTTGCGGGCGTGTCACATGATCTCCGCACAATATTAACCCGCTTCAAACTGGAACTGGCTGTCATTGGCGACAATCCGAAAGTGCATCCGTTGAAAGAGGATGTGGATGAGATGCAGCATATGTTGGAAGACTATATGGCATTTGTGAAAGGCGATGGCGGTGAGCAAGTGGTGCCGGTGTCACTGCCGGAAGCTCTGGCTGCAACAGTTGAATCCGTTGAACGCGACAGACCGGATTCCGAAGCGCTGATTGAGGTGGGTGTGTTGCCTTCCGAAAAAGTCATGCTGAAAGCCAATGCTTTCCGCCGCTTGTTATCGAACTTGATCGGCAACGCAGCGCGCTATGGCACGCGTGTGAATGTATCCGGCGAAATTAAAGATGACCGTCTGTGGCTCTACGTTGACGACAACGGCCCGGGCATTCCGACTGAAGAACGTGAACATGCGTTCCGTCCCTTTGTACGTTTGGACAATGCGCGGAATTTGGATGAAACGGGAACGGGATTGGGGCTCGCCATAGCTTTGGATATTGCTCACGCCCATGGCGGCGATATTTTTCTGGATGACAGCCCGATGGGTGGTTTGCGAGCGGCGGTGAAGTTGCCGGTTTGAGGGTGGATGAGGGCGAATTTGCGCCGGCTTTCAGAACAGTTTTCCGCCATTCGGCACAGCTAAACTCGCTCCAACCAACACAACACTGCCGTCGTCAGCGGGAAACCCCAAAGTCAGAACCTCAGACATGAAGGGACCGATTTGGCGTGGTGGAAAGTTGACAACGGCGGCGACCTGGCGGCCCAGCAATGTTTCTGCGGTATAATGCACGGTGATTTGAGCCGAGGATTTTTTCACGCCAATCTTGTCACCGAAATCTATTTTCAGTTTGAAAGCTGGTTTGCGGGCCTCAGGAAATGGTTCGACGCTGATGATGGTGCCGATGCGGATATCGACTTTTTCGAAATCGTCGTAACTGATCATCCCGCCAATTCCTTGGAGCGGCGTGCCGCTGCTTCGACAGCTTTTTGCATCAATGGCTTTAAGCCATCGTCAGCCATCAAGACTTGTAACGCCTCATAAGTGGTGCCTTTTGGTGAGGTCACATTCTTGCGCAATGTGGCTGCATCAATGCCGCTTTGGTGCATCAATTCACCGGAACCTGCGACTGTTGCACGTGCAAGCTTTTCAGCAACCTCAGGAGACAGCCCCAAGCTTTCGCCCGCTGCTGCCAAACACTCGGTCATAAAAAAGATATAAGCGGGGCCTGAACCTGAAACGCCGGTGACCCAGTCGATTTGTTCTTCTGTGTCGACAACCACAACTTCGCCAATGGTGGATAACAATTGTTCAGCGAGCGCCATTTGTGCTGCTGTAACAAAAGCGTTGCCAACCATTCCTGTGATACCACGCCCAACGGCTGCGGGCGTATTGGGCATAGTGCGGATGATGCTTGCCTCTTCACCAAAGTAGCCTGCGAGCTTTGCAATGGTTTTGCCTGCCATAATCGACAAGATGAGCGGCTTGGATTTGGCGAGGCCACGCAAAGGTGTGAGCACATCATCTGCTACTTGCGGCTTGACGGCGGTCAAAACAACTTCTGCATCAGTGATCGAGTCCACGGACGGGTTGTGGCGAATGCCGTGTTTTTCCAACAACGCCAGAATTTCCGGCGGAGGGCCCGGGTCTAAAGCCACAATCTTTTTCGGATCAGCTCCTGCTTTTAGCCAGCCCTCCAACATGGCGCCGCCCATTTTACCGGCGCCGACGAGAACGAGTGTTCCATTGAGTTTGAGTGTCATGGTTGCGACCCTCTCACGCCTCGCCGTGGGTTTCAAGCAGGGCGTTTTCGAGGGCCATGTCGGCGGATTGTCCGGCCCAGATGACAAATTGCATGGCGGGGTAATAGCGTTGGCAGGCGTCAACTCCGGCGCGGATCAAGGCGTCACACTGGGCGTCATTGGCTTCGGCTCCACCTGCCAGAATAAGGCTGTGGCGGAAGTTCACTGTTCCCTCATGGGTCCAAAAATCAAAATGACCATGCAGCAATTGCGCATTGATCAGGCTGAGCAATCGCATCACCTCAACCTGGCGGGCCTCCGGCACTTTCAAATCATAGGTGCAAGCAAATTGCAGCGCTTCTAAATCATCGCGCCAATAGAGTGAAAGTTGCAAATTGCACCAGCCGCCTGAAATGGTCATCACCACTTCGTCTTCACTGGTGCGGTCCATGGGCCAGCGACGGCTTTCAGCTAGCTTCTCAACCCGATCAAGCGGGTTGTGCTGTTCTCCATAACTGACTGCGTGACTTGCCATTTCATTCCCTGGTCGACGGAAGAATCATGTCCGCGACAAATGAGGAATGACACAGGGGGGAATCTCACGGCAATGCCGCGCGTGATTCCTCCACACCTATTTTCTAAGTGCGAATCTTTAGGTTGTGGGATTGAGTTTCAACTCAAGCTCTGCGAGTCGCTTTTCCAAGCGTTCGTTTTCC
This sequence comes from Hyphomicrobiales bacterium, assembly GCA_043756645.1. Classification (GTDB taxonomy): domain Bacteria; phylum Pseudomonadota; class Alphaproteobacteria; order Rhizobiales; family Aestuariivirgaceae; genus Aestuariivirga. The sequence continues at coordinate 11,375 of JAYUQS010000117.1, forward strand.
TGACGGGCTTTTTCCGCCATGTCGCGCACAACATCGAATTCTTCGCGTTTCACCATGCTCATGTTGTTGAGAACGCGTTCGACCTGTGACTGCACCAAGCCGTCAAGTTCCTTGCGTACACCTTGGGCAGCACCCGTGGCGTTGGTCATGAGCTTGGCGATTTCATCAAAGAAACGGGAAGATGTGGTGGTCATGTGAAAACCCTTTCGAATGCTGTGTAGCTATGGATT
>JAYUQS010000118.1:0-4062 GCA_043756645.1 Hyphomicrobiales bacterium
GCCAGACTAAAATCTCAAATCCCGTGGTGCAATTTATGTCCGTTGGCTTTGAGCCATTGTTTGGCTTCCCGTGTTTTTGCACAATGCGTCAACACCAAGCGCCAAAATTTAGGGCCATGATTCATCTCGCGCAAGTGCGCCACTTCATGCGCCGCCACATAATCCAGCACAAAGCTTGGCGCCAAAATCAGCCGCCAGGAATAAGACAGGGTCTTTTCAGCTGAACAGGAGCCCCAGCGGCTTTTCTGGTCACGCACCGTCAGCTTGCTGAAGCCTGTTTCCATTTTCGCGGCATAAAAACTTGAGGCTTGGCGCAAGTCTTTTTCGGCTTCCTGTTTCAACCAATCGATCAAGCGTCGCTGCCAATGCGCGTCCCCACCTGGCACGTGCAAGCTACTGGTTTCAGCTTCAATCCGCACCAAGCCGCGCAATTTATCAGTTTTGATAATTTGGGTTTGAACCCCACGTAACGTAACCACATCACTTGGCATATCCGCCATTTTTTGCCCGCGATGGGAAAGCGTGTTCTGCATCCAGAGTTTGGACTGATCCAAAAACCCCTTTGCAGATACAACGCTCTGGCGCTTGGGCAAAGTGAGATTAAAGCTCTTGCCATCACGGTCGAGGCGCAACACCATGCGACGTGCCGTAGCGTGGCGTTTGAGTTTCACCATCACCAGCAAACCATCAATATCGATTTGCAACGGCGCAAGCACCACTGGCGGTGCAGCACTGCGCTTACCAAACAGGATCTGCCGTAACGGCAGCAGTGTCATGACTTTGCGTGTTGCGCCGTGAAGCTGTTGATCACCGGCACAACATCAGATAGGAATTTGCGACCCGAAAACACACCATAATGCCCAACGCCTTTCTGCACGTGGTCGGACTTCATCGCCTCAGGCAAAGCCGAGCACAAAGCATGTGCGGCCTGGGTTTGGCCGGGTCCTGTAATGTCATCATGCTCACCTTCAATGGTCAGCAAGGCGGTTTTGGTGATGGCGCTCAAATCAATATGTTCATCACGATAATGATAGGTGCCAAGCGCCAAGCTTTGCTTGATGAAAACCCGGTCAACGGTTTGCAAATAAAATTCAGCACTCAAATCCATCACCGACATATATTCATCGTAAAAGTCTTCAAGTTTTTCAGCTGCGCTGAGCTGGCCTTCCGCCACATGCCAGAACATGTCGCGGTGCGCTGTGATGTGGCGGCTGGCATTCATCGACATGAAACCTGCCAATTGCAGAAAGCCCGGATAAACTTGGCGTCCCGTTCCGGCATGACCTTCCGGCACCAGGCTGATCATTTTAGTTTCGAACCAACCCAAACCCTTTTCCTGCGCCAGCTTGTTGACGGCAGTGGGGTTGAAACGCGTATCAACCGGCCCACCCATTAAAATCATGGCGGCTGGCGTCAAAGGATCCTGTTTGGCATTCATCAAGGCCACGGCAACAAGCACAGGCACAGACGGCTGGCACACGGCCATAACGGTGGCACTTTCACCCAAATGCTGTAGCATCTCAATCACGTAATCAGTGTAGTCGTCTAAATCAAAGCTGCCGTCAGATTTCGGCACATGGCGGGCGTCAGACCAATCGGTCACGTAAACATCATGCTGCGGCAACATGCCTTCAACCGTACTACGCAGGAGAGTTGCGAAGTGGCCCGACATAGGTGCCACGATCAGGAGTTTTTTCTGCGGAGCATCAAAGCCGGTTTTGCGAAAATGCAGCAAACGGCAAAACGGTTTTTGCCACACTACATGTTCTTCAACATCCACCAAACCTTCAGCGGTTGTGATGTGATCAATGTGAAACTGTGGCTTGGCATAGCGCCGCGTCAGACGCTCAAACATATGCAGCGAAGCAGAAGCCTGACGGCCAAGTGCGGTTTCACTCAAAGGGTTGGCCTTGTTTAACCAGAACGCCGCAGTGACGCTCGCCGCTTGGCGAAAGGGTACCATGGCGGCGTGTTGCATTTCAAAAAATTGATAGAGCATTAGCCTTTTGGACCCCAATCTGAGCACGTCTGTTGCGGTGCAATGTAACCTCGGCCATCCGGGTTAACAAGGGATTAAGACCAAAGACTGGTCCTTAACGTCCCAATGCGGTTTTAAGCCCTGCGGCCAAGGCCTTAGCGTCAGTTGTATAGGAGAAATGCTTGATAAACCTGCCATCTGGACCCATTAAATAAACGATAGAGGAGTGGTCCATCAGGTAATTGGCCGGATCTTTGGGATTATCGCGCCGTTCAAAAAACACCCGGTAGGCCGACGTTATGGCTTCAACCTGCTTTTGGGTGCCGGTTAGTCCAATGACATTGTCGCCGAAATTGCTGACATAAGCCGCCAAAACCTCTGGCGTATCACGTGCGGGATCAACGCTCACGAGAATGGGCTGGATGTCTTTGCCGGATTCCCCCAGTTCAGCAATCGCCGCTGTCATTACTTGCAGTTCAGTCGGGCAAATATCAGGGCAAAAGGTGAAACCGAAAAACAGCAACATCGGCCTGCCGCGGAAAGACAGATCAGTGACAGTTTCGCCCTTGTGGTTGACCATTGTAAAAGGCCCGCCCACCAATGCCACACCAGAGTCTGTTGAAAGAGACCGCGCAAACCAAAGCGCATAACCGCCCAAGGCTGCTGCCAGAAGCAGCACGCAGATGCCGAATATCATTGAAGGCTTTAAGGTGTTTTGCATGATGAAGGGGCTTAGTCTAACATCGCCACAAAAGAAACGGCTTTGGCAAAATGTCACGCGGCCTTTGATTGTGGATTGATGACCGACACCTTACGAAGTTTTGCCCCCCGGCTTTTAGGGGTGGGCCAACAGCAGGCCCCCATTCGCTTGCGCACCCTTGTGCGGCTGCGTTGGTTGGCTGTGATTGGCCAAACCATAACGGTGTTGTTTGTATCCTTGGTCCTTTCCTATCAATTGCCTTTTGCTGCATGTTTGGCGGCAATTGCACTTTCAGCGCTGATCAATGTGTTTTTAGCCTTGCGCTGGCGGGCCGGACAAATTCTCTCAACCCGTGCGGCTGGATTGTTGTTGGCTTATGACGTCGTGCAATTGGCCTTGCTGCTTTACTTTACAGGTGGTCTTGAAAATCCATTCGCATTTTTGTTTCTGGTGCCTGTGACAGTATCTGCCACATCGCTGACCTTGCGTTGGACATTTGCCTTGGGGCTGATGGCCTTCATGTTTTCGTCGCTACTCTCGATTTATCATTTGCCACTGCCATGGCCGGAAGGAGAAGCCGTTGCTTTGCCCGTCAATTACGTTGCAGGCATGTGGATTGCGGTGATGTGCGGCACCGGCTTTTCCGCAATTTATGCAAGGCGCATGGCCGAAGAAGCGCAAATGATGTCAGCCGCCTTGAACGCTACCGAAATCGTGCTGGCGCGCGAACAAAGACTGTCAGCACTTGACGGTTTGGCTGCCGCCGCCGCCCATGAACTGGGAACACCACTTGCGACCATTGCTCTGGTGGCCAAAGAGCTGAAACGCGAGTTCCCGGCAATTTCTCCGCATACGGAGGATATTGATTTGCTGATCAGCCAGACTGCACGCTGCCGCGAAATTCTGGCCAAGCTTTCAAATCGCGAACAGGCCGAAGATACAATTTATGGACATGTCAAAATCTCGTCCATGCTGGAAGATCTGGTGGCACCGTTGCGCGGCTCAGATGTCACCATTGATGTCGTCTGCGCATCTGAGGGTGTGGAAACACCCGAGCCGATTTTGAGACGCAACCCCGGTCTCTCATATGGTTTGTCCAATATTCTCGAAAACGCCATCGACTTTGCCGAAAGTCGCGTCACAATCAATGCCACATGGACGGCTTCCAGTTTCGTTTTGCGGGTTGTCGATGACGGTCCGGGCTTCAATGAATTTATTTTCGACCGATTGGGCGACCCCTTCGTAACAACAAGACCTGGCTATGACGACAACGCGGAGCCTGATGAAACCCGTAGTCATGAGGGCATGGGACTTGGGCTGTTTATCGCCAAAACCTTGTTGGAACGCTCAGGTGCCAATGTGGTGCTGGCCAATCGGAAACCAC
>JAYUQS010000119.1:0-11499 GCA_043756645.1 Hyphomicrobiales bacterium
GACACGATCTTGATGCCGGCCAAGGTATCAGGGTTCGAAGATGTCAACGCATCAACGGCCTTCTTGGCGCGCAACAGGGCAACACCGCCGCCTGCAACAACGCCTTCTTCAACGGCAGCGCGGGTGGCGTTCAAAGCGTCGTCAACGCGGTCCTTGCGTTCCTTCACTTCGATTTCGGTTGAACCACCAACCTTGATCACAGCAACACCGCCAGCCATTTTGGCCAAACGTTCTTGCAGCTTTTCCTTGTCATAGTCTGACGTGGTTTCTTCGATCTGGGCTTTCACCTGGGCGATGCGGCCAGCGATGTCGGCTTTCTTGCCAGCACCGTCAACGATCGTGGTGTTTTCCTTTTCGATGCGGGCGCGTTTGGCACGGCCCAACATATCAAGGGTCACATTTTCAAGCTTAATGCCAAGATCTTCCGAGATCACTTGACCACCTGTTAACACAGCAATGTCTTCCAACATGGCTTTGCGACGATCACCAAAGCCTGGGGCTTTGACAGCACAGATCTTGAGGCCACCGCGCAGCTTGTTCACAACGAGGGTTGCAAGGGCTTCGCCTTCGATATCTTCAGCGATGATCAGCAATGGCTTTGAGGTTTGCACAACTGCTTCCAAGATTGGCAGCATGGCTTGCAAGGATGACAGCTTCTTTTCGTGCAACAAGATGTAAACATCTTCAAGCTCGGCCAGCATTTTATCAGCATTGGTGATGAAGTATGGGCTCAAGTAGCCACGGTCAAACTGCATGCCTTCAACAACTTCGAGTTCGGTTTCAGCGGTCTTTGCTTCTTCAACCGTGATCACGCCTTCGTTGCCAACTTTTTGCATGGCCTTGGCAATCATGTCACCAATAGACTTTTCGCCGTTGGCTGAAATGGTGCCGACTTGGCCCACTTCTTCCGACGACTTGATCTTCTTTGAACGCTTCTTCAAATCGTCAATGGCTGCAGCCACGGCCAAATCAATGCCGCGCTTCAAATCCATTGGGTTCATGCCAGCGGCAACGTTCTTGGCACCTTCGCGAACAATCGCTTGGGCCAAAACGGTGGCAGTGGTGGTGCCGTCGCCGGCAGTGTCGTTGGTTTTTGAAGCCACTTCGCGCACCATTTGGGCGCCCATGTTTTCGAACTTGTCTTCAAGTTCAATTTCCTTGGCAACGGTGACACCGTCCTTGGTTGTGCGTGGTGCACCGAAGGACTTGTCGATCACAACGTTGCGGCCCTTTGGACCCAATGTGACTTTTACTGCGTTGGCGAGAATGTCAACGCCGCGCAGCATCTTTTCGCGGGCTTCACCGCCGAATAAAACTTGTTTAGCAGCCATGGCTGTAATTCCTCTTTGTACTGATTAAATCGAAGGGTTCGTTCGAAAATTACTTTTCGAGAACACCCATCACGTCAGATTCCTTCATGATCAACAGGTCTTCGCCGTCGATCTTCACTTCCGTGCCGGACCATTTGCCGAACAACACAACATCGCCCTTCTTGAGGTCGATTGGCGTCAGCTTGCCGTGGTCATCGCGGCCGCCGGGGCCTACTGCGATCACTTTGCCCTGCATGGGCTTTTCCTGAGCGGTGTCAGGGATGATGATGCCACCCTTGGTCTTGGTGTCTTCTTCAACCCGCTTCACGACAACACGGTCGTGCAAAGGACGAAATTTCATGTGGTATTCTCCTAGAACATATTGTTTTCATTGAATAAGCAGCTCAGCGCAATGGCCGGAAACCACTTCTGTTAGCACTCAAAGGAGTGGAGTGCCAACAGTTGAGTGTGCAAATAGGAGCGTGAAGGCGTGGAGTCAAGGGGATCTGATGTATTGCATTTTGCATTACACTTGTTTAGATTGATGCAATGAGCAACGCCCAAACCAAAGACTATCCCCTGTCCCTGCGCCTACCCCAAGCGGACGTTGCCCTGATTGATCGTGCCGCCAAAATGCAAGGACGTTCACGGACAGAGTTTATGCGGGAGGCTTCAATACGTGAAGCCGAGCTGCAGATTTTGGATCGCACCATGATCACGATGTCTGCCGAGGGCTTCAAGGCTTTTATGGACGAAATTGACTCTCCGGCCAAACCCATCGCCGAAATGGTAGAAATGCTGAAGCGTAAAGCGCCGTGGGAAAAAACCTGAATTCAACATGGCTGTATCCGCGCCCGAAGCAATAACAGATAGGCACATTCTCGATGGCTTTGATTGCGGCAAGCCTGGGCTGAATTTTTGGCTGGTCTCACGCGCTCTTCGCAATCAACGCGAAAACTTCACGGCCGTTCGTGTTGTGCATGACGATATGAAAGTAGTTGGGTTTTACGGACTTTCCCCAACTGCTGTAACGCCAGCTCTCCTGCCCCGTAACATCAGAACCGGTCAACCACCTGATCCGGTACCGTGCATTTTGTTGGGTCAACTCGCTGTTGACCACCGCTATGGAAAGCTAGGCATCGGCACAGGGCTTGTGCGCCACGCGATCACACGCACAGTGCAAGCCGCTGGCCTGATTGGCGGAGCTGCGCTGATCGTCAATGCACTGGATGACGAGGCAGCCAGCTATTGGAAGGCTTGGGGCTTTGTGGAAACGAAGGATGACCCCCTGATGCTGTGCAGGTCAATTGCGATGATAAGGGCGAGTTTGGAGGTGTGAGGGAAACTACATGGCTACAGACTCAGTGGCCGAGTTTGGGAGCGAAGCCAATTGATCAAAACATCAAAAGCAATCTGCTTCTTGGTCGGTATACTTAAACCGCTTTTGTTCTTCTATTGACCCGTCACACCAAAGTGGCTTTGTATTGCAACAACGATCAATGGATCTATTAGAGTTATGGCCCTTCAAATTCGCGGGACAGATTGGAGCAATGACGAGGTTGACCTCTGTGTGGCCAGCTATTTTGAACATCTTGCATTAGACCAAGCAGGCGGTAAATTTGTTAAAGAAAACTTGTACCGGAAACTGGCTGACCAGACGGGGAGATCAACAAAATCTATAGGTCTCAAATTTCAAAACATATCTGCGATACTCGATGAACTGGGTCGCGACTGGATGGTTGGTCTCAGCCCGATGCACAACTACCAAAAATTGCTAACCGACAAAGTAGAAGGGCATTTGGAAAATGCTGGCGACACGCTATTTGTCAGAAAAGAGACTATTATAAATAATGTGATGAATGAACCAGTCCCATTCACACTTGAACCTCCCCCAAACTTAAAAGTTGCACGTCCTATATTGCCTGATTTTATGGAACGACTTGTAAGAAAATTTGACTACGTAGAACGTGATTTACAGAACCGCTCACTCGGAACTGCTGGCGAGGAATTTGTGTTGAATTTCGAAAAACAGCAACTCAATTTGGCTGGACGAGCCGATCTTTCAAATAACGTGCGCTGGATTTCGAAGGAAGAAGGTGACGGTGCTGGTTATGATATTCTCAGCTATACTGACCGAGGAGATAAAAAGTTTATAGAAGTAAAGACTACAATTGGTAAGTCTCGAACTCCCTTTTTTGTAAGTCGAAATGAGCACATGTTTTGTAAACAAGCAGGTGATGATTTCCGACTTGTGCGGCTCTACGATTTTCGTCGGGAGGTTCGTGGCTTCGAACTAAAAGGGGAGCTTGAAAAATACGTTTCGCTATCAACTGAATCGTTTCGCGCAGAATTTTCGTCCCCGAATCCAGTGCCTCCAGCGACTTTGCCCCTCTAAATCCAGACAGCACTTACGCGGCGATTGCAGTACCAAATTCTATTGAGTTAGATCGTATTTGTCACCAAATCGCTTTACGAATTCAGAAGGACTTTCCTTCATTTCAAAATGTACTTTCAAGTAGTCGTCGTCGATGCCTGCCATCTCAATATCGATACTGTATATTTTTTTGAGGACTACGTTTACTTCTGACTTCCATGCACGGTAATCAAAAGCCTTAAGATTGTTTTGCATCATCGCCTCACCGTTCATCTTGAATGGAACAATATGTCACAATAGACTGCTGAACAATCTGCCTCCTGTGAATTACAAATAAAATATAAGGTCTCGGACGACTCTTGAGTTGGTTAAATGTCCGCAAAAGCAAATCTCGAATCGCTGAACACCGTCCGAACCAAGCCGTGGTTTCGGCAGCACAAGAACCTGACCATGCTATAATGACTTGGCTGGACCATGAAGAAAAACTGTTTCGCCGCCATGAACACCTGTTTCTTGCCAAACGGCTCGATGAAGGTTTTATGCTTGATGGCAAGGCTGACGTCGAAGGCTTTCGCAACCTCGCCAAAAGCATTGGCAACAAGCGCATGTCGCGCATGGGATATTCGCTTGAACACCATCTGGCCGCTGTTTTTAAGGCGAACAATGTCCGCTTTAGCCATGGAGCCACAACTGAACGCACAAGCAAGCCAGATTTCATTTTTCCGGGCATGACTGAATACAAAGATGCTACTTTCGACGCCACGTGTTTGACAATGTTGGCTTCAAAATCCTCCTTGAAAGACCGTTGGAGGCAGGCAACCAAAGAGGCTGACCGCATTGAATGCAAGCATGTTTTTACGCTGGAGCGCGGTATATCCATTCCGCAAACCGATGAAATGAAGCACCAGAATGTGCAATTGATTTTGCCCAAGTCGTTGCATGCGTCATACCGCGAGGAACAACGAGACTGGCTGTGGGATTTGTCCACATTTGTTGCCGCAGTCAAAGCCCGCGAACACGCCAGATAGACCGCCAAAACCACCAAAATCCAAACCATACCGTCTCCCTTCACTGGATAGTCATATAATCCTCTGATAAAATTTGTCAAGTTGTATTTTCCTGATTATGGATTTAATGTTCTGTAATTGTGTATTGATGAGGTGGCACTATGCTCCGCTTTAAGGTGAAAAGGAGTGATATGTGATGACAAAACAACTGATATTGTTTGTATTATTTTGACTTATCCCTGAGTGCAGTCACGTGATACTTTCGGGTCTTGGCGTTGTTTTCTGTGCGGCTTTGATCTTGGCTGCAATGCGGTTTTGGTTTCGACCGCCTGACCTTTCCGCGCGGCAACATACAACCTCCCTCGAGCCTAAAGTGGGAGGTGCATTAGACCTGCTCTTTCAAAATACGCAGCCAATGAGACCTGGCTACAGCGGCATTCATATTATTGATGATGACCGGGAAGCATTTGCAGTCCGGCGGGACGTCATCCGCTTGGCGGAAAGCAGCATTGATGCCCAATATTATATGTGGCACGCCGATTTAACAGGCCGGTTGCTCTTGGCAGAAGCCTTGCAAGCCGCCGACCGAGGCGTGCGGGTGCGCTTGCTTTTGGATGATAATACAACAGCTGGAACCGACCTCATGTTGTTGGCCGCCAACAGCCACCCCAACGTTGAGGTCAGACTGTTTAATCCGTTTATGTTACGAAAGCCCAGGACACCGAGCTACCTGTTTGATTTTCGCCGCGTCAATCGCCGCATGCACAACAAGTCTTTGACCGTGGACGGCACAGCCACCATCGTAGGTGGACGCAATATCGGGGATGAATATTTCAGCGCCCATGCTGATTTTCGTTTTGCCGATATGGATGTGCTTGCAATTGGCCCTGTTGTGGCCGATGTCGCAAAGTCGTTCGACAGCTACTGGAACAGTGCCTCATCCTTTCCACTGCAATCCGTTGTAACGGCAATTGATGTGGCTGACAAAAACAGCGCGCTGTTTGATCTGCCACACCTGTCGACGAGTGAAAATGCGGAAACCTATACGGAAGCGGTGAAAGAAAAATCGCTTTCTGCGACCGACAAACCTCTGAATTTTGAATGGGTACCGGTGCAGCTTGTAGTGGACGACCCTTCAAAAGGCCGCGGCAATATTCCCCGCCGTAAGCTTCTGGTGACGGGACTGCAAAAAAGCTTGGGCGAAGCGGAAACCAGCATTGATGTGTTGACCGCTTATTTTGTGCCCGGCCGCAATGGCGTAAATTTCTTGAGTCGCGCCGTCAAATCCGGAAAAACCGTTCGTGTACTGACGAATTCGCTCGCATCGAACGATGTTGTTCCGGTGCATGCGGGCTATGCGCGTTACCGCAAACGCATGTTGCGCCGTGGCATTGGCCTGCATGAGTTGCGACCCACTCCCCAAGAAACACCACGCCCATCGAAGTTCAAAAAGAAAATTCCGCGCTTTGGCGCTTCCAGTTCCAGCCTGCACGCCAAAATATTTGTAATGGATCAGCAACGGGTCTTTGTCGGGTCTTTTAATTTTGACCCGCGATCACTATATCTCAATTGTGAAATGGGTTTGATGATTGACAGCCGAAAGCTGGGCACCCGTGTGACAGCACAAATAAATCAGATGATTGAAAGCCGCACCTATCAACCATTCCTCGATTTTGGCGGTCGGCTGAGCTGGCGGGATTCGGAACAGCGACTGTTTCGCATGGAACCTGAATCAACCGCGCAGCAACGCATTGGTGCCTGGCTCATCAGCTGGTTGCCTATAGAATGGTTGTTGTGACTGTTCTAAGATCGATGCCATAGTGATTCATTGCTCACCATGATCCGTGTCGCCTCATACAATATTCACAAGTGTGTGGGCACTGACCGTCGCCGCAGCCCGCAACGTATTCTTGATGTATTGGCCGAAATCAATGCCGATATTGTGGCCCTGCAGGAGGCTGACTTGCGCTTTGGAGAGCGCAGCGGCATTTTGGATTTGCAGCAGTTGCACGATAGATTGGGCCTTATCCCTGTGCCTGTTGCCAATGCAAATAAAAACCATGGCTGGCACGGCAATGTTGTGTTGGTGCGCGAAGCAGCAGTGCATGACACCCATCAAATCACTTTACCGGGTGTTGAACCGCGCGGTGCGCTGGTGGTGGATATGGAAGCAAAATCCGTGCAACTGCGTGTCATCGCCACGCACTTTGGGCTGTTGCGTCGTTCGCGGGCAAAACAGGTGGATGCTGTGTTGCAATCTGCCCAGTCCGCCTTTGGCCGCACCGTGTTGTTGATGGGCGATTTGAATGAATGGCGCATTGGCAAGCGCTCAGGCCTGGCGAAGTTGGAACCGATTTTCGGCGGGGTAGATTTGTTTGCGCCGAGCTATCCCTCTCGTTATCCGCTGTTGGCGCTGGACCGCATTCTCTGCAACCCCCGCCAAAGCCTCAGAAACATCGCAGTGCATTCAACCCCACTGTCGCGCGTAGCGTCAGACCATCTCCCGGTTATGGCGGAATTGGCAATCAGCTAGCTGCGGGTCAATGCGAGGCTGTTTCAACACCTTTCAATTGCCACTGCGCCAGAGCCGCAAGCCCGGCCAATACAATAGCCGCCATGACTGCAGTTGCATGATAGCTCGTCATGAACGCCGCCCGCGCCGTTTCCAGAACGGGTGCAGCCTGCGCGTGGGGTAAGTCTTTCAAGGCATCTACTGTTGCAGCAAGCGATGACTTGATGACAGCAACACCCGCTTTTTCAAGTGGCACAGCGCCAACAATATATCCCGTCGTCAGGGTTATGACAGGCGTAAAGCCAACCGAAGCGATGACCATCCAGACGACCATTGGTAGCAGCGAAGCCGAAACAGCAAGGCCAACAAATCCGAAAGCACTTAATAATAAGCCACCCACAAACAGTGTTAATCCGGAAAACTTCGCCATCAATTTGGCGTTAAGGAAGCTCATGATCGTGAAGGCTATTGCACCGGGCAGAGACCAGAGCCCTGCTTCCAGCACTGAAAGACCCGCGACCAACTGCAAGTACTGAGCAAAGAAAATGAAACTGCCGAACATGAACATCACGGCAAGCAGATTGATAAGCAAAGACACTGTGAACGTTGGAATGCGGAATAGGGCAAGATCAAGCATTGGAGCGTCCGAAATACGCTGTCGCATGATGAAAGCAATCGCCAAAACAAACGCTAAAATGATGGCTGCCGCTGCAATCAGAGACACACCAAATTCTGCACCGTTTTTTACGCCATAAATAAAACTCAACACCGCACACAACGAAAGCGCTGAACTCACAAAATCCATTTTGGGCGGCGTCTCACTGCGAAACTCTGGCAGCAAGAACGGCCCAAGTGCAAGCAGCAGCGCCATAACCGGAACGGCCACCAAGAAGGCTGCCTGCCAGGAAAAATATTGAATGATCACACCGCCAGCCAGCGGCCCCAGAATGGCACCAGCTGAAAAACTGGCAATCCACATTGATATGGCAAATGTGCGCTCGTTTTCATCGCGGAACATATTGGTGATGAGCGAAAGTGACGACGGCGCCAGCGTTGCCCCTGCAATGCCCAACGCGGCTCGCGCTGCAATCAGTTGATTGGCTGTTTGCGAAAACGCCGCAATGACAGACAAACCCCACCATTCTTTCGAAGTGGCTTTTTCAGTATTCAGATTTTGCGGCTCAGTATTTTCAAAAGCTCACCCTTTGACAGCAGATTCCAATGCTGCAATGTCCATTTTTGTCATCTGCAACATGGCGGCGAAGGCGCTGGCCTTGGCCGCCTCATCTGATCCGGTGAGCCATTCCATCATCCGGCGCGGTACAATCTGCCAGGAGAACCCCCAGCGGTCTTTGACCCAGCCACAGGCTTGTTCTGAACCGCCCTCACTCATGTGCTCCCAAAGCCGGTCCACTTCAGCTTGGTCTTCACAATAAATCATGTAGGAATTTGCTTCGGTGGGTTGGAACATGGGTCCGCCGTTCAACAATTCAAATTGCATGCCCCCGAGCTGAACTGTAACCATCAGCACAGATCCTTCCGGCCCATGGCTTTGTTTGCCATGGCGGGTAGTGCCGATGATTTTTCCATCGGCAAATGCTTTCACATAGTGATTTGCCGCTGTCTCAGCCTCGGATTCAAACCAAAGCATTGGTGTTAGTTTGACCATCATTTTTCCTTACGTTGGAGGCGCTGCGAGTTCAACGAACTGGGCCAGTTGCTTCAATGAATCCTGCCACCCCAAATGGCACATCTCCATAGGGATCACATCTGGCACCCCGGCTTGCGTGATTGAAACATCCGTACCACTCATGACCTCTTTCAAAATCACCGTGACGATGATGTCGCCCTTCAAATTAGGATCATCAAACACATCATTGTAATGCAGCTTCTGATTGGGCACGAGCTCCAGATAAGTGCCGCCAAAGCTGTGGCTGTTACCTGAATCAAACTCCGTGAACGACATGCGGAATGTGCCTCCGACTTGAGGGTCAAGGTGATGCACCGTGCAAGTGAAGCCCGCTGGTGCAATCCATTTGCACATGGCTGCGGGGTCCAGAAAAGCTTTGTAAATGCGTGACGGCGGTGCGCGAAACACGCGGTGAAAGTTGAGTGTATAGGGCATGTTTGGTCTCCTATTTGTTTGTACTGAGTAGTGAAAAGGCGGCGCCCTGCGGATCAATGCCATTAAGTGCCCAACTGCCACCTGGTACTTCCATTGGGCCAGAGGTGATTGAGGCACCCTGAGTCTTGGCGCGGCTCGCAGCGGCTTCGGCACTATCGACATTGAAGTAATAGTTCCAATGTGAGGGCCGGGGGTAATCTGCAGGTTTCGTCATCATGCCGCCGACTAAATCATCACCCGATTTGAACATTTGATAGGTGCCCGCGGGCCCCATATCCATCGCCATGTCTTTAGTCCAACCGAACATGCCAGAGTAAAAATCCCAAGCCTGTTCCCAATTGCTGGACATCAATTCGCGCCAGCCGATGTGGCCTAACGTTCCCTCGGCAACTGGAGCAGGATTCTCACCGCCTTGGTTTTTGAACAAAAGAAATGTTGCGCGCGTTGGGTCTGCAATAACGGCAAAACGACCGACATCCGGAATGTCCTGGGGCGCTTGTAATATCGTACCCCCGAGTGTGGTTGCTTTCGCCGCCGCAGCGTCCACATCTTCGGCGTAAATGTATCCATTCCACAGGGGTGGCATGCCTTCTGCATTGGGAGGTGGTGGCATCATGCCGCCAACCTCAGTGTTACCTTGTGTGATAATGGCATAATCCATGCCCGGCATACCGCTGTCGGCAATAGTCCACCCCACAACGTGAGAATAGAATTTTGAAGATGCTGCCATATCTGGCGTCATTAGATCGTACCAAACAAATTTAGACATGATATCCTCCGTGTGCTGATGATTATGATTGCGGCATTGTTGACATGTCCATGTAAAACGGTTCCCAGCGGTGACCATCGGGGTCGGCGACGGTGCGTTGATACATAAAGCCAAGGTCGTTGGCGGGCGTTGGTTCTGAGCCGCCGACATCTAAGCCAGCTTTCATCATGGCATCAACGTCTGCACGATTTGCACACTCAATGGCCACCATAAATCCGGGCCTTTTGTGCGCATCAGGAAGGGGCGCACCGCTAAAGCCTTTGAATTTTTCATGGGTCAGCAGCATCACATAATTTTCTTCACTGATGACCATGCATGCGGCAGTGTGATCACTGAATTGCAGGTTTTGCGTAAAGCCCAAGGCCGAGTAGAAGGCGATGGATTTTGTCAGGTCAGACACCGGAACATTCACGAAAATCTTTTTGCTCATTTTCATTCCTCCTTCGCATAGTGAAACAACAATTCAAGATAGCGCCGCAGATGCACAATCGAGTCATGTGCTACGCCAATGTCATTGCGGGCTTTCGCCACAATAAAAGCACCTTGGATGACGGCCTGTGTATGCAACGCCAAAGACTCTGCTGACCAAGTTGCAAGTGGTGCGTGGCGGGCCTTTGCAGCCTCTATCATCACCTGCACAGTTCCGGCGTGTCCGGTAATGCCAACGTCACAAGCCTCGCGCAGGGCAGGGTTGGTGTCAAACGTCTCTTGCACAGTGGTGCCCAGCAAACAGGTAATATCCGGCAGTCCTCCAAGTTTCAAAAGTTGCGCCCGAAAGTCCACATAAGCAATGAGTTGGTCCAACGGGTCTTCGTGTTTGTGATAATCAGCATTGGCAAACAATGCGCCAGTTCCCGCATTCCAGAACTGTGTTGCGGCAATGGCGGCGGCTTCTTTGGTTTTGAAGTGGTGGAAGAAAGCGCCTTTGGTGACCCCAGCGTCCTTGCACAAGACATCCACAGTAGTCGCACCATAGCCGTTGGTGCGGATGAGCTTCAGGGCCGAGATCAACAACTTGTCGCGAGCGGATTGCGGTTTGTGGTCCATGAGATGTATGTTACCAACCAGTCGGTATGTTGTCAAGCACCTACGAAAGCAAACCCGCCACTGCAGCAGCAACCACCAGATAGCGGGCCAATTTGCCAGCCCCCACGATGACGACAAATATCCATAGCCGCTCGCGCAGAACACCAGCCAGCACCGTGAAGGCGTCCCCGACAACCGGCACCCAGCTGAAAAACAAACACCACCTCCCCCAGCGTAAATAATGGGTTTTGGCTTTGTCCAGTTGTTCTGCTTTCACGGGAAACCATTGCCGGTTTTGATAAGTCTGAATGCCCCGGCCCAAGCCCCAATTCACCACAGCCCCCAGCGTATTGCCCAAGGTGGCAACGCCCAACAA
>JAYUQS010000120.1:0-11487 GCA_043756645.1 Hyphomicrobiales bacterium
CTTGAAGTATCCCGAAAAGCCTTGTCCCGGCCTTCGCCGGGATGACGGTAAATGTAGATAAAGTGGAGTTTTATGAAGAACCGAAAACCGTCCCAAAAATATGTGTGAATCTGATAGGCGTGAAGCGGGCCATGACGGACAGGGTGTGAATGATTCATTCAATGACAATCAGGCTCTAAAGCCGTCTAAGCTGCGCTCTGATGAAAGAAACGATCAATTTTTCAATGTGATGGCGTTTGCCGCAGCGACTTCCCGCAAAAAGCTTCTCCGCGTTAGCTTAACATTCACCATTCTGCGGCATGGTGAAACTTGGTTAGTCAATGGTTAAGCGGCCTTGCGTTCGCTTGAAGGTGTTTTGCGTCATGAATGAGAATAGAGTTTTGCCCCGTTTGCCTGAAATGAACACGGGCGCTGATCGCCTTAAACCGGATGGTATTATTGACCCTGCAGGTGAGGCCGGTTGGTTTTTGATGCGGGAGCGTGAGGATCGTGGCTTGTCTCTAGAACAGGCGGGTGAACAGATTGGCATTCACCCCTATCATTTGGAAGCCATTGAACTTGGCAATATGACAAATATGCCATCGCGCGCGGAAGCGCTGGAGATGATTGCGGCTTATGCCAATTATTTGAGTTTTGAACCAGAACCGTTATTGCATCATTACGTGTCGTTCTTGCCAGCGCCGCAAGTGGCACCGCGCCGCCATCCGGCCAATCCGGCTCCTTTGATGTCGGCCAAGATTTTATCTTTTGGCAAGTTTGTCAAGCTGCCGCCCATCAATATCAAATTGCCGTCGATGGCGGCGATGCCGAAACTGCCGACCATGCCTTCGGGCAATGGTGGGATTGTTGCCTCGGTTGTGGCGGCCTTTGTATTGTTCTCTGCGGTGACCTGGGTGTTGGTGCCAAGCGATGGCCCGGGCGAGGCACAGGAACAAGTTGCCTCTCTCGAAGAAGTAGCCGACCCCATGCCCACGGCTTCGACGGGTGTTGAAACTGCTGAAATCAAGATCACCGAAAAGCCAATGGATGGCGAGGCACTTGCTACGGTTGAAAGCAATGAGCTGCCGGTGGTGGCTGAACCTCCAGCAGTCAATGAAGATGTGCTGGGTGCTTTCATTGTTGAAAACGTTGCGGGTGCTACGGAGGAGCCGGCACAGCAAGTGGCTGCTCTGGCGCAAGATGGCCGCGTGTTTGGTTCACCTGATGCCGGTGTGCGTTTGGTGTTAAAGGCCAATCGCAATATCTGGTTGTTGATTGAAGATGGCAAGGGCAACCGCGTTGCCACGCAATTGCTGAACAAGGGCGATGTGTTCCGCGTGCCGAATAAGCCCGGCCTTGTGGCCACGGTGCAGGATGGCGGGGCCATTACGTACATCATCGATGGTGTGGAAAAAGGTGTTCTGGGCCAACCAGGTTCCGTATTGGCCGCCGAATCGCTTGATGTGACGAAACTTCAAGAACGCGTTTAATTTTGCCAAGGCGGTTGGGCTTTGTTAAAGCCTGCCGCCATGGCTGCTATTTCTCCTGATAAAATTGACAGTATTCTCAAACGCTTTGCCTCGGTTGAGCATGAACTTGTGTCTGGTGCGAGTGGTGAAACTTTCGTGCGCCTCTCGAAAGACTATGCCGAATTAGAGCCTACGGCCAAAATGGCGCAGGCTTTACGGACGGCTTATATTGAGCTTGCCGATCTTTTAGACATGATCGCAGCAGGTGGCGAGTTTGCGGATATGGCGCAAAGTGAAAAGCCTGTGCTTGCCGCTAAAATTGAAGACATGGAACAGCAGTTGCGCATTCTGCTGCTTCCCAAAGATGCTGCCGACGCGCGCAACGTCATCCTCGAAGTGCGGGCCGGGACGGGTGGCGATGAGGCTGCGATTTTTGCCGGTGATTTGTTCCGGATGTATCAGCGCTATGCCGCTTCTAAAAACTGGCGCGTCGAAATTATTTCGACAAGTGATGGCGAACATGGCGGCTACAAGGAAGCCATTGCCAATATTTATGGGGCAGGCGTTTATGCGCTGATGAAATTTGAATCGGGTGTGCACCGGGTGCAGCGGGTGCCTGCAACGGAAACCCAAGGGCGCATTCACACGTCGGCTGCCACGGTTGCGGTTTTGCCTGAGGCGGAAGAGGTTGACATCAAGCTGGAAGATAAGGATTTGCGCTTTGACGTGTATCGCTCGTCGGGTCCCGGTGGGCAATCGGTGAACACCACTGACTCGGCGGTGCGCGTCACTCATATTCCCACGGGCATTGCCGTGGCGCAGCAAACGGAAAAATCGCAACTTAAAAATAAAAACATGGCTTTGAAATTGTTGCGGGCCAAGCTTTACGAAATGGAACGCTCGAAACTGGATGCGGAACGTTCAGCGGCTCGTAAAGGCCAAGTGGGAACTGGGGACCGCTCAGAGCGTATTCGCACTTATAATTTTCCGCAAGGGCGGTTGACGGATCATCGCATCAATCTGACGCTTTATAAGCTGCCGGAAATTATTGAAGGCCCGGCCTTGGAAGATGTGGTGCAGGCCTTGGTGACGGAACACCAGGCCAGCTTGATGGCCGAGCAGGATGCCAACAGTTAAACAGCTTTTGGCCGACGCGCGGGTGCGGCTTTCGGAAACCGAAACACCAAGCTTGGATGCGCGGTTGTTGTTGCAACATGCGACAGGGCTTTCGCATGCGGAATTGGTCGCTGATCCTGATTGTGTGGTCTCTGCTGACGTTGTTACGCAGTATTGTGCTTTGGTTGCGCGGCGTGCGGCTTATGAGCCGGTGTCGCGGATTTTGGGAACGCGTGATTTTTATGGGCGCAGTTTTCAAGTGACGCCCGATGTGCTGGACCCAAGGGCTGATACGGAAACGATTGTCGAGATGTGCCTCAAACACGAGACCAAGCGTATTTTGGACTTGGGCACAGGCAGTGGGATTTTGGCCATAACGCTTCTGGCAGAACGACCCCAGGCGACGGCGGTTGCGGTGGATGTGTCAGCAGCAGCTTTGGCCGTTGCGGGAGGGAACGCGGCAGCATTGGGTGTCGCACATCGTCTGCACTTTATTGAAGGGAGTTGGTTTTCGCGGGTTGAGGGCCAATTTGACCTCATCGTTTCCAATCCGCCTTATATTCCGGAGGCTGAGGTTCCGCATCTCGATGTTGAAGTCAGGGATCACGACCCGCATCTGGCGCTTGCTGGTGGCGATGATGGTTTGGTGTGTTACCGTGAGATTGCCAGAGGTGCGGGCGCGCATTTATCGCGCGGAGGCGTTGTCATTTTAGAGATTGGGGCGGGGCAGGCAGGCGAGGTGACGGCAATATTTGAGGCCCAAAGATTTCGATTGACCAAGCAGGCCAGAGATTTGGGCGGTCATGTGCGCTGTCTGGCGTTCCAACACGCACCAAAATAACCTTGAAAAATTTCGCTTTGGAATCGTTTCCATATCGGCTATAGGTTGGGAGTAATCCCTGCAATTTGTGAAATTATGGCTGCCAAGGCTTTGGCATTATGTTCACAGATCAGAAGACGGCTTCACCATCGGATAAGGGTGGGACGCAGGGTGAAACGACAACCAGGACAAACAAACTGAACAAGCTTTTTCACAGCTTTTAATCGTAACACCGCAACGGTGATCTGGCCTCACATGTGGCCTGAGACAGTGTTTGCGCCTTGATAGTGACAATGGATTTCCATGAGACCCGGACAGTACAACAACAACAATAACAAGAACCGCAACAACCGAAACCGCAATCGCAGGCCGGGTGGCGGCAGCAGCGGTGGGCAGCCGGGCGGCAACGGGGCCAATCGGGTTTATGACTCCAATGGTCCGGATGTAAAGCTGCGGGGAACCGCGCAAACCATTGCCGAGAAATATATGCAGCTGGCGCGAGATGCGCAAAGCTCCGGCGATAATGTTGCAGCGGAAGGCTATCACCAGTTTGCTGATCATTATTACCGGGTTTGGCTGGCAGCCCAGCCCG
Organism: Hyphomicrobiales bacterium; assembly: GCA_043756645.1. GTDB lineage: Bacteria > Pseudomonadota > Alphaproteobacteria > Rhizobiales > Aestuariivirgaceae > Aestuariivirga. The sequence goes on from JAYUQS010000120.1 coordinate 3,977, forward strand.
TCGGTCAGCCTATTCAATTCTCGCGCCGTTCGGCTGAGGATGAATATGATGAAGACGGCAATGAAATTGTGAATGACGCTGAGGGCGAACTCCAAGGGGGAGAGCCGCAAGACGGGGAAGCACCGGTTTTGGCCGAGAGTGGCGAAGGCCAGCCTGAGAATGAAAACCAAGGCTATCAAAACCGCCAAAACAACAATCGCAATGACCGCCCAAACAACAACAACCAGAATCGCGACGGCGGCACTAACCGGAATTTCAAGCAACGTTGGCCACGCCGCAATGAACGGTTTAATCAAGACGGCCAGCCCAATGGCAATCAGACCGAGGGCCAGCCAGAGGGTGGTGAGCGCCCGGAACGTCAAGAACGTTATGAACGCCCTGCCGAAGACGTTGTCGTGGTGCAGCCGCGTGCGGTTGATGTACCAGAGTCTGGTAATTGGGAAGCGCCATCATTCTTGACCAGGCCTACCCCGATTGTGGCGGCTGAACCTGTGGCCGATGAAGCGCCAGCGCCGCGCCCGCGTGGACGTAAACCCCGCGTTGTGGCGCCCGCTGAGGATGTTCCGCAGGGAGATTAAACTTCCCCCTTGAAGACTGGATTTTCATTCCTACATGCTATTCAAATGATGAATGAGGTGTGAGTGATGGATTTCGAAAAATATACTGAGCGGTCAAAGGGCTTTCTGCAATCAGCGCAATCACTTGCGTTGCGCGAGGGGCATCAAAAGTTCACGCCTGAGCATGTTTTGAAGGTGCTTCTTGATGATGAGGAAGGGCTGGCTGCCAATCTGATCAAAGCATCGGGTGGTAATGCGGCTTTGGCCTTGGCCACGACTGAGGCGGCTTTACGCAAATTGCCTAAAGTTTCCGGGGGTGGCGCGGGGCAGGTTTATCTGGCCCCTGAATTGGCGCGGGTGTTTGATACCGCCCAAAAACTGGCGACAAAATCAGGCGATAGTTTTGTGACGGCGGAACGCTTGTTGCAGGCGCTGGCCATGGAGAAAAGCGAAGCGGCCTCGGCGCTGAAAGCTGCTGAAGTGACGCCGCAAGGTTTGAACACCGCCATCAACGATGTGCGCAAAGGCCGTACTGCCGATTCGGCCTCGGCTGAAAATTCTTATGACGCTCTCAAAAAATATTCCCGAGACCTCACAGCGGCAGCGCTTGAAGGCAAGCTTGATCCGGTGATCGGGCGGGATGAGGAAATCCGCCGGACCATGCAGGTGTTGTCACGGCGCACCAAAAACAATCCGGTTTTGATTGGAGAGCCTGGCGTGGGCAAAACCGCCATCGCTGAAGGCTTGGCGCTGCGCATCATCAAGGGCGATGTGCCGGAAAGCTTGAAAGACAAGAAATTGCTCTCGCTGGATATGGGGGCTCTCATTGCGGGTGCGAAATTTCGTGGTGAGTTTGAGGAGCGGTTGAAGGCGGTGTTGTCGGAAGTCACATCGTCGGATGGTGGCATTATTCTGTTCATTGATGAAATGCACACGCTTGTGGGGGCGGGCAAAGCCGATGGCGCGATGGATGCTTCGAACCTGTTGAAGCCTGCGCTGGCACGGGGTGAGTTGCATTGCGTGGGTGCGACGACATTGGATGAATACCGCAAGCACGTGGAAAAAGATGCGGCCCTGGCGCGGCGCTTTCAGCCGGTGTTTGTGAATGAGCCGACGGTTGAGGATTCGATTTCGATTCTGCGGGGAATCAAGGAAAAATATGAACTGCATCATGGTGTGAGAATCACTGATGCGGCCATTGTTGCTGCCGCCACTTTGTCGTCGCGTTATATTGCAGATCGCTTTTTGCCGGATAAGGCCATTGATTTGATGGATGAGGCGGCGGCGCGCTTGCGCATGCAGGTCGACTCAAAACCTGAAGAACTGGACGAGCTGGACCGGCGGATCATGCAGCTGCAAATCGAGCGTGAGGCTTTAAAGAAGGAAACCGACTCAGCCTCCAAAGACCGGTTGTTGCGTTTGGAAAAAGAGCTGGCTGACACCGAAGAAAAATCCGCCGGGATGACACGGAATTGGCAGGCTGAGAAAGAAAAACTCGCTTCAGCTTCTAAGTTGAAAGAAGAATTGGAAACGGCGCGGCGGGATTTGGAACTGGCGCAGCGTAAGGGTGACTTCGCGCGTGCTGGTGAATTGACTTATGGTCTGGTGCCGGAACTTGAGAAGAAATTGGCCGCAGCGGAAGAAGCTGGCAGCGGTAAGATGTTGGAAGAGGCGGTAACGGCCTCGCACATCGCGCAAGTGGTTTCGCGTTGGACCGGCATTCAAGTTGATAAAATGCTGGAAGGCGAGCGTGAGAAACTACTGGCCATGGAAACGGAATTGCAAAAGCGGGTTGTGGGCCAGGAAGACGCTGTGATTGCGGTTTCGACTGCCGTCAGGCGGGCCAGGGCTGGCTTGCAAGACCCCAACCGGCCTATTGGTTCGTTCATGTTCTTAGGCCCCACTGGAGTTGGTAAAACAGAATTGACCAAGGCGCTTGCGGGCTTTTTGTTTGATGATGAACATGCGCTGCTTCGCATTGATATGTCGGAATACATGGAAAAACACGCGGTGTCGCGGTTGATTGGCGCACCTCCGGGTTATGTTGGCTATGATGAAGGTGGAGCACTGACCGAAGCCGTGCGGCGCAGGCCCTATCAAGTTGTATTGTTCGATGAAATCGAGAAAGCGCATCCTGATGTGTTCAATGTGCTACTGCAAGTGCTAGATGATGGCCGCTTGACGGACGGGCAGGGCCGCACTGTTGACTTCAAAAACACACTGATCATCATGACGTCGAATATGGGATCAGAATATCTGGTGAATTTGCCTGATGGTCAGGATGTGGATGTGGTGAAAGATCAAGTGATGGATGTGGTCAAACAATCCTTCCGGCCTGAATTCTTGAACCGTGTCGATGACATCATCCTGTTCCACCGCCTGATGCGTCAGCACATGGGGGCGATTGTGGATATTCAACTGGGTCGGCTTGATAAATTGCTCCGTGAACGGAAGATTTCGGTGGATGTGAGTGATGAGGCAAAGCTGCTGCTGGGTGAAAAAGGCTATGATGCGGCTTATGGTGCGCGGCCTTTGAAGCGCGTCATTCAGAAGATGATTCAAGATCCGCTGGCGGAAGAAATTCTATCGGGCCGCGTGAATGATGGTGACACGGTAGAGGTTGCGGTGAAAGCGGGCGTGCTGGTGTTCAATGGCGCAGTGCCGGGAAATGCGAGGCCTGTTGCAGCGGGGGTGGAGAAGACGCTGCATTGAGATGGTATGTGGTAACCAAAGGGACCTCATCCGTCTTGCGCTTCGCGCAATCCACCTTCTCCATTTTTAATGGAGAAGGGATTAAGAGAAAATGTCCATTCTCCATCGCAGATGGAGAAGGTGGCGCGGAGCGACGGATGAGGTCCCTTGGTGGCCACAAGCGATCACGTTGTCATTGCAGGTCACCGAAAAAAAGCTAACATCTCCTGTATGAACCTCTCCGACTACAACACCCACTGCGCCTCGCTGCCCCACACGTTTCATGTTGTGCAATGGGGCGGGGTGCATGTTTGGAAAGTGGGTGGACCTAAAGGCAAGATGTTTGCGCTGGCGTTTCCTGAGTTGCAGAAGCAACTTGCCATCACGTTCAAAGTCTCACCCATGAGTTACGATATTTTGAAAGAGCAAAAAGGTTTGCGCCCTGCGCCCTATCTGGCGTCGCGCGGCATGACGTGGATACAGCGGGTTTCGAGCGAGACGATGGATGATGCGGCGCTCAAAGATTATCTCGCAGAAAGCCACCGACTTTGCGCACAAGCTTTGCCAAAGACGGTGCAAAAACAACTGCGGTTGGGCTTGTAACACTAAGCTGCCAGAAGCTGAACGCTTGTGAGTCGTTCGGACCATCTGACAGTTCGTATTTCATACTGCTGGAGTGCTTCCAACACAGCTTCTGCTACTGGTTTATCATTGTCATTTAGTATGGCAACTGCCTTCGCATCCTCGTCGCGTTGTTGCAACGTATCGTTCCAGGCAGTTATGAAATTTAAAGCAGTATCTTTGCTCGGATTTGAAATTGCTCTTACAATTCGCTCCGACGCGGCACGTGACTTAGGAATAGCAAAATCAAAATAGTGTTGATATCCGCTTTTTCCAGCTAACTGAACATTGGGTACAAATCTTATGTCGTTTAGCAACAGCCACGCTTCTACATCCTCTTTGAAAAGACTTTTGACATTAGAGGACGCGAGATGAAAAAGATCATTTACAGCCAATATAGCCTGTAAAATTGCATGCTTCCGGAATGAAAAATTGCTTTGGTTAGCCTTGGTTTTCAGCGTTGCGCCATCCAAAGAAATACCAAATCCATTTAGCGTTGTTTGCAGGATTTGCTTTCTCTTTGGAGTGTCGATCGCACATCCAGACATTTCCAAATCTTTGATCGTATTTCCATCATCGGACAGTATGAAACGGTCACCTTCGGACTTAGCGTAAATCTGAAGTTGATCGTTATGTCGATCAAGAAATGGGGTTGTAATTTCAACCCAATCGGCATGCACTGATCGTACAGCGGTTCGATCCTTTAACCAATCACTGTAACCAGCGACGAGACGCGATATCTCTTGGACTTGGGTCATCAAAATAAACCTGAGTTTAACGTAGGGAAAGTTACTATCTTACAGAACTTCGCAAACTCCACATATATTACGTGCTTGTCGCTCAAATTGGTAAACGTATCTTCAGGCAATGGAAACGCCCACTTGTCGGCATAACCTTCCCGGAAAATATGTATATGTGGACACCCAATCTCAGTATCATCGGGATTTCTATGCGGGGGACCGTCAACATCCAACCTGATTAGCGCCACTGTTACACGTGCACGGTTCTGAATCGTAAGTTTGGAAATCTTTAGAGCGCTTGTAGTAATGTCTAACACAAACTCTTCCCGACCATCTCCTGACATTAGTGGGATTGCGAGTTTCGTTCCAAGTGACGGCCAGTTATATTTTTCATGGCCAATGAAATGTTTTTCCATGGCGATAAGTTCATCTGCGTCAGTCTGAGTCAAATCATGAGTCATTGGAAAATTCTAGCACAACATTTCCTGTTTGCGCTGCGAGAAGATTTCGCAAGTTCACTGCCCGGCCTGTGCCAGCTGCGTTGACGCCGGTGCTTGTTGCATCATCGCGACCACGCGGTTTTTTAACACACGAAAGCTTGCGAGGTCTTTTCCGGCCAATTGTTTGCCGCCTGCCGCTTTGATGGCAGAAGGATTGATCGGGCGGTTGTTGATGCGGACTTCATAATGCAAATGCGGGCCGGTGGAGCGGCCGGTTGAGCCGACATAGCCAATGATCTGGCCTTGATTGACTTGCTTTCCTTTGCGCACACCGGCGGCCAAGCGGCTCATGTGGGCGTAGAGGGTTTTGTATTTGACACCATGCTTCAGCACAATCGTGTTGCCGTAAGCGCCGTGACGACCTGCAAGATCAACGATGCCGGAACTCGCTGCACGGATGGGTGTTCCTGATGGCGCACCAAAATCTACGCCTGTGTGCATTTTTGAATAGCGCAACAAGGGATGGCGGCGCATGCCAAAGCCTGAAGTGATTTTAACGCCGGATACCGGGGTTTTCAAAAGGGCGCGCGAGGCACTTCTGCCGTTTTCATCAAAGTAATCGGTTTGGCCGTCGGTTGTGGTGAAGCGGAAGTATTTTTTGGATTTGCCGCCAAAATTCAGCTGGGCGTAGTGGAGAACTTTACGTTTTGACGAGGAGCCGGTGAGGGGCTTGCCGAACAGAAGTTCAAAATCATCGGAGGCGTCGATCTGGTTTTGGAAGTCGACATCATAGGAAAAGACGCGGGTGAATTCAGAGACAATATATTCCGGGATTTTGTTGTCTTTGGCGGTGCCATAAAGGCTGGAACCGATTTTTGCTTTGGCGCGGTAGTTATCAACCTGCGCATATTGTGATTTGATGCCTTCTTCGCGTCCGGTGATGCGGGCGGCGAAGTTACCATCTTCATCGGCGGTGACTTCGATGGTTTCTTTCGGGCCCGGCTTGAAAGAGAGTTCCACAGGAAAAATCACTTCGCGGCCATAAAAGTCAATCTGGCGGTCAAAGGTGACATCAAACGCGGTGCCGGGTTTGATCATCTTTGTCGGCAATACAGGTTCAATGGCTTTTACCATTTCATCTGCCGCCGCTTTTGAAACACCGCGCGCAATCAATTCGCGCTTGAGGTTGGACCCTTTTGCCAGTTTGAAGGTTTCATCCACCGGTTCGGGCGGAATGGTTTTTGAGATTTCCGTGATGTTCTCACGCTCAGATTCAACAGCTTCGATTTCTGCATCAAGAACGGTGGTGTCAGAATCGCTATAGGGAAGTTCGTTTTCAGTAATTTCCGGATAGGCCCAATCGCCGGTGAGTTCACGTTCAGGCAATACTTCGGTTTGAGCCGGGGCTGAGGCAGTGGCCAGATTTTGGTCAGCAGCTCCGGGCTTTGGTTTGGGTAGTTTGTTTTCTTCAACGCGGTTTACAGCGGCATTGGCCATGGGAGGAGCCGCATTGTGACCAAACAAGCCCAGCATGACGCCGCCCACAACCAGTGTTGCGGCAGCACCTGCAAGGCAGGTCGTTAAAAGCCAGCGGTGATGGACGGGTTCTTCAATAAAGCCGGTTTCAAGTGCAATTGGCCTGACGTTGCGGGCAACAGTCGACAGTCCCTGCCGCGCAGGACGCGCTGGAAGTCGGTTATTGTTTTGCCCCGTCAACTTCATCACTCTCCATCGAACCGGCTTTGCCCAAGTTGCGCCGGTTACAGGCAGCGCCTTTGCATTGCAAGTCTGGTTGGTGCGGCCCTATAAATCAGTGGGCCGCATTAATTCGTTGTGGACGGACATTGCCTCCGTCTGCTTCTGCCTGTCAACCAAATAGGACTGTGAACTTTCGTCGGAGGTTCAAATCTCTATCGAGCTACAGAAATCGCACATACATGTTCTTGCAACATTTGATTTCCATTTGGTTAACCATAAACATCGGTGAAAGCCGAACGTTTGGTGTGGCGCGCAAGCAGATTCCCCGGAATTGTTGTCGTTCTGTCATGCAATTTTCATCAGTTGGTTAAAAAGTCCAATTGCGGGCACGCCGGAACTTGAATCCACGTCTGTTGAAAACTTATATAACTGTGTTTTTTCAATATCTTATAAAATAATTGAAAAAACTTGCGAATTTTGTTTGACAGTTTGGCTGGGTTGAAACTATACACCGCATCACTGAGGGACGCCGGTGCGAACGCGCCGACGCCTCTGTGCGAAATCAAAACGCGATCGGCGAAACCAGCCGGCAACTCCGAGAGGAGGAACCGGGAAGAGGTTTGTCTGTCGTGTAGACGGTCCTTCAAAGGGTCTGAATAGCACAGAAATACGGGATCACAAATCCCCCGCTGATTGACATTGTTAAAGAAAGAAAGAGAAACGCAGACGGCGTGTGTCCTTGCGGTCTTTACGTGAGTAGAGAC
>JAYUQS010000121.1:0-11381 GCA_043756645.1 Hyphomicrobiales bacterium
ATGAATTCGACGTCGGTGCGATCAGTGACACAAACGGAACCGCGAACGCCGTGAACGAGAACGCCGCCAACGGCACGGTCGTCAACCTCACCGCCTTCGCCAGCGATGCCGATGCCACCACGAACGCGATCACCAACTCACTGGACGTCAGCGCGGGCGGACGATTCGCGATCAACAGTTCGACCGGCATCGTGACCGTCGGCGACGGCACGCTGCTGAACCGCGAGGCCGCCGCGTCGCACGACATCGTCGTCCGAGCGACCAGCGCCGACACCAGCTTCAGCACGCAAGCCTTCACAATCGCGCTGAACGACGTCGATGAATTCGACGTCGGCGCGATCAGCGACACAAACGGGACCGCCAACTCCGTGAACGAGAACGCCGCGAACGGCACGGTCGTCAACCTCACCGCCTTCGCCAGCGACGCCGATGCGACAACGAATGCGATCACGTACTCACTGGACGATAGCGCGGGCGGACGATTCGCGATCAACGGTTCGACCGGCGTCGTCACCGTCGCCGACGGCACTCTAATCAACCGCGAGAGCAGCGCATCGCACGCCATCGTGGTGCGCGCCACCAGCGCCGACGGTAGCTCCACCACCCAAAGCTTCACGATCAACCTCACCGACGTCGACGCAAAACCTGATAACGCATCATCGAAATGGGTCTTCTGCCCCGTCACAGGGAGCTGGATTTGTTTGATCAGAAGGTCTGTTAGTCGCATTCTAGTCGCTCAAATAGCGTGTGTTGGGGTGATCTAACATGTTCATTGATGTTACTCTAATTATCAGATATTAAGCGGAAATACAATGAAGTGGTGTCAGCATGTGTTACCTTGAAATACTCCCATACCCTGACTCTTAATCAGCGGGTCGTAGGTTCGAGTCCTACTGCGCCCACCATCCTTCTTCGTGACGGGCGAAAATTGCGTCCACAATCGCAAAATTAACCAATGCCAGCCAGATTGGCCCGGTTTTTGCGGGAGTTGCCCTAAAGTCGCGGGTTTGTTACAAAATGAAACTGTTCAATGTTCAAATCTTGCGTGCGCTGGCAGCCTTGTCGGTGGTGCTTTATCACACCGGGGTTGAAGCCTCAGGCGTTTGCAAAGCTGTGGGGCATTCCTGCACCTATGATTTTGATTTTGGTTTCAATGGTGTGGTGCTGTTCTTCATGGTCAGCGGCTTCATCATGGTGGTTACAAGTTGGGACAGTTTTGGCCAGTCAGGCGCTGTGCCTAGATTTATCGAGAAGCGCTTGAAGCGCATTGTGCCGCTGTATTGGTTGGTGACAACGGCTGCTGTGATCGGCGTTTTCTTCGTGCCATCCATGCTCAATGTGCCAGTGCTTGATGGCGGTTACGTGCTGTCGTCTTATTTGTTCTGGCCAGCTGAGCGCGTCAATGGCCTGGTTCGCCCCATCGCCAATTTGGGTTGGACTTTGAATTTGGAAATGTTCTTCTACGTCGTCTTTGCCGCAGCCTTGTTCTTTGGCAGGTTGAAGGGCTTGGTGATGGCGGTTGGTTTTTTGATGTGCTTGACTGTGCTGCAAATGACCGGACTTTTTGCAGCCGAAGGCAGCCTTGCCTCAGTGGCGCTGAATTTCTGGGCCGATCCGATCATCATCAATTTCGTCATCGGCATTGGCGTGGGCGTGCTTTATATGTTGGGCGTGCGCATCACCAAAACCGACAGTCTCATTCTGGCAGGCATAGGCTTGGCCAGTGCGGTGGCCTTCAACTACAATTACGACCTGCTCAGCACCTTGCCCGATGACCATGTCATGGCGCGTCTGGTAGCTGCGATGCCCGTCATTCCAGTCCTTGTGATTGGAGCACTTGGTGCACAGATTGACGTCAGCAAGATCTCAACGAAGATTGGTTTATTGCTGGGCGATGCGTCTTACAGCATCTACCTCGTACACCCCTTCGCCATCCGCCCATTTAAAGTCATCTGGAGCAAGTCTGTCGGCGATGCCTTGCCGGTCTGGAGCTTCATGGTCGCTTGCTTTGCGTTTGCTTTGATTGTGGGCTTGCTCAGCTATTACCTGGCCGAACGACCACTGACGCATTACTTCAGCCGTCGCCGCAATGGAAAGCCGGTTGCAAAAGGATTGGGTAATCCCCTGATCTCAACTTAAGCGGCGTCAGCATATTCCGCAGCGGTTTTGGCACCAGTGATATAGGCTACCACATCATTGCCATTGGTATCTTCCTTGCGCAGATTGGCCACGATGCGGCCGCGCCGGAACACGACGATGCGGTCTACAAGGTCAAACAACGGATGGTGGTCGATCGCGTTGAACTCGAAAAGCGAAGTACGCGCAAGTGTACCGGGAGTTCGAATCTCCCCTTCTCCGCCAATTTTCCTTCTGTGAAAATTACGACTTACGCCGCTTGTTTTGGCGATGCTGGTCAATGACCACTGCCGCCACAATAATCAGGCCTTTTACGATTTCCTGATAATAGGCACCAACCTTCAAAAACGTGAAGCCGGACGTCACAACACCCAGAATAATCGTGCCAATCACAGTGCCGGTAATGCGGCCCACACCGCCAGCGAGCGATGTGCCACCGATGACGGTGGCGGCAATAGCATCAAGTTCGAATGCCACACCCATGCCAGGTTGGGCCGACTGCGCACGCGCGGCCAACATCACACCAGCAAGGCCCGAGAGCAGACCAGCCACGGCGTAGACCTTGATCAAATGCTTGCCGATGTCGATGCCCGATACCCGTGCAGCAAGCGGATTGGCACCAATAGCGTAAGTGAACTTTCCGTATCGCGTATAGGCCAACATCACATGGCATATGGCGGCCACGATAAAGAACACAATGACAATGCGGGGCACGGGAAAGCCGCCCACATCGAAGCTTTGGCCAAACCACACGAAGTCTTCGTTAAGCAGAGCAACAGGCTGACCAAGTGTATACCATTTGGCAAGGCCGCGCACCGAAACCATCATACCCAGTGTTGCAATGAACGGAGGAATACCGGTTTTCGCGATAACGTAACCATTGAGTATGCCCAACAGCAATCCAAGTATCAGCCCGACAGCAATCGCCCAGAGCGGACTGGAATCAATAAACCAGCCCAGCCCCATCCAGGCAAATTCAGGCGTTGCAAAAACCGCGCGCGCATTGGTGGCGGTCTGCGCAAAACTGGCGGCCACCATAGCAATGAAACCGACCATGGAGCCCGACGACAAGTCAACACCGCCTGTGATGATGACTTGCGTCACCCCAACGGCGATGATGCCGATGATTGCAACTTGTAACACGATGATGGAGAGGCGCTGTTTGGAGGCAAGGAAGCTTTCGCCAACAAAAATCCAACCGAGAACTTCAAACACAATAGCAATGCCTGCGAGTACCAGAAGAATGGAAACTTCCGGCGGCATACGCTTGACCTTCGTCAAGCCTGTGGTTGAGGTATTACCCAGTTCGTTTGAAGTGTCAGACATTGTTGCCGCTCCCAGATGCTCTGCGCTTAATGCGAAGCAAGTTCCATAATTTTTATTTGATCTGCTTCGCTGCGGTCGAGGAAGCCCGTCACGCGGCCTTCATGAACCACCATGATGCGATCACTCATGCCCAACACTTCAGGCATTTCAGAGGAGATCATGATAACGGCAACGCCTTGCCCTGCGAGTCGTGAAATCAATTTGTGAATCTCAGCTTTTGCGCCGACGTCGATGCCGCGTGTGGGTTCGTCGAGGATCAGAATTTTTGGCTCCGTCAGCAGCCAGCGTGCAATTAGAACTTTTTGTTGATTGCCACCGGATAGATTGATGACCGGTTCCTGCATGTCCGGCGTGCGCACCCGTAACCGATTGGCCATCTCAGTGCTGTCTTTGGCCAGTTGCTTTTGCTGCACAAAACCATTCTTAACATACTTGCTTTGCAGCACGGCAATTTGCGTATTGTCCTGAACATCAAGTAGTAAAAAACACCCGGTCTGCTTGCGGTCTTCCGTCAGGAAGGCCATGCCGTGTTGCAAGGCAACGCTTGGCGACGACATTTTGACGGGTTTGCCATTGATGGAAATCGTTCCGGACGAGGCAGGTGTTACGCCAAATATAGTTTCCGCAATATTGGAGCGGCCAGAACCAACGAGGCCAGCAATCCCTAAAATCTCTCCTGCGCGCACATCGAACGAAACATCTTTGAAGATACCGTTCAACGTCAAGTTCTTAACTGACAATACAACGTCCGTGATCGGTACAATTTCCTTAGGGAACATCTGCGTAATTTCGCGCCCCACCATCATGTGGATAATTTCGTCGCGCTTCACTTCAGTCGAGAGCTTGGTGGCGATGTATTTGCCGTCACGGAAAACAGAAACTTCGTCGGCAATCTCGAACAGCTCATTCATTTTATGCGTAATATAAATGATGCCTTTGCCTTCGGCTTTCAACGCCCGAATAATTTTGAAAAGGTGATCAACTTCTTTTTCCGTGAGCGCTGATGTGGGTTCATCCATGATCAGCACATCGGAATTGAACGACACTGCCTTTGCAATTTCCACCATCTGACGATTGGCGACACTCAGTGTGCCGACTTCAACATCAGGGTCGAGATCAATATTCAGTTTTTTGAAAAGCTCAGCCGTCTTGCGGTGCATTTCCGAATGATTGACGATGCCGAACATGTTCACCGGTTCACGGCGGATCCAGATGTTCTCAGAAATCGTCATCGGGTTCATCAGGTTCAATTCCTGGTGAATCATTGCGATACCATTTTCGAGTGCATCAAGCGGGTTCTTCAGTCGAATATCTTGGCCCCGCAATTTGAACGAGCCTGAATCCGGAGTGTAAATTCCAGCCACGATTTTCATCAATGTGGATTTACCAGCGCCATTTTCACCCATGAGGGCATGCACCGAGCCACGGCGCAATTTGAATTTCACATTGTCGAGCGCCACAACACCGGGGAACTCTTTGCGGACATCATCAACTTCAAGAATGTAATCAGCCGCAGGCACAGCACCGCTTTCGCGCACGGCCTTCATTGTTTCCGGACTGATTGCAGATTTACTTGCCATTTTGCCTTGCCCAAAAAAATGCGCCACCTCTTGCAAGGTGGCGCATTCCAACTCAATTGTCGATTAGTTCTTGGCAGCGAAGTCAGCCATGTTCGCTGGTGTAACCAGTTGGAACGGAATCCAAACCTTGGCATCAACCTTTTCGCCCTTTGCAAGAGCAATTGCAGCACCAACTGCACCACCACCTTGGCCAGCAGCGTCCTGGAACACTGTGATGTCCAAATCACCAGCCTTCATGTAGGCCAATGCTTCTTGTGTGGCGTCAATGCCGCCCACGATCACGGACTTCATGTCCCAACCAGCAGCCTTCATGGCGTTGATTGCGCCAATGGCCATGTTGTCGTTGTTGGCAATCACTGCGTCTGGCTTGTGGCCAGCAGCAATCCAGTTGGTCATCAAATCCTGGGCCTTTACCGGATCCCAAACAGCAGTTTGCTCATCCAGAACCTTGAGCTTTACGCCGCAAGCAGCGCCGGCATTCACGTCATGAATGTCTTTGGTGCGTTGCACTGCAGCTTGGTTGCCGAGATCGCCAACCATGATCAGAATGCTGGCTTCGGTCTTGCCGGCTTCCTTGAGCTGACGGCAAACTTCCAATGTTTCCAATGTGCCTGAGTCAACTTCGTTCGAAGCAACAAATGCACCCTTTGGACCCAATGCATCAACGTCAGCTGGCTGACGGTTGACGTATACGATTGGAATGCCAGCATCATTGGCAAGCTTGGTCATTGGGGCTGTTGCTGATGTGTCAACAGCGTTGACAATAATCGCATCAACCTTGGAAGCGATGAAGTTTTGGATTTGCGACAGCTGCTTTGAAACGTCATCGTCAGCGATTTCGATTTGAACTGGCTGATTGGCTGCTGCTGCTGAGGCTTCAATGCCCTTGCGCAGAACAGTCAAGAATGTGTCTGAGTTGGCCATCGAAACACCGATGTTGCCAGCAAAGGCTGAGGTGGACATCAATGCGGCCATTGAGGCTGCGAGAAGAAGTTTTTTCATGTGGGGCTCCTAAGAACAGTGGTGTCCGGCGGCACCTTGTTGTTATGCCGGAATGTCCCGAGAGGGACGGCAGTTTGTGGATCCGCGCTGTCTTTGGTCAAGCAGGTCAAGATAGGTTTTTGATTGGCACAGGGATGCCCCGCTCAAATCCTCCCATGTCCAGCCTGTGCTTCTATTGGCGCAGTGCGGTTGTTTTGAAATGGAATGTTTATTTCATTTCTAGACAAGTCACGCGAGACTATTCCAAGTGATGCGAGAGTCAATCACTTGAGGGGATTTTGCAGCAAACCTATCATTTTATATCAGAGTGACGCGGCGCTCAAATATTCTCCGGCATAAAGACATCTGGCGGTAAATTCAGCGGGCGTAAATGCGGCATGTCTTGTCCGTTGGTGCCCTTGGCCATGGCCTCAACCACCAGCCGCGCCAGCGCAGCAAAGGGTGTGCCCAAAGTGAGATCAATCACCCCGTCATGCAAAGCCGCCCGGGTTGCAGGTGTTGATTCATTGCACACTGCAACCAATTGACCGGGCATACAAAATTCGCGCAAGGCACGGATCAGGCCTTCTTGTCCGCCACCTGACACATATACCGCCACCAGATCAGCATTGATGGAGACCATATCTTTGACGGCCTCATAGGCGATCTGTTCATCGTCCAGATTGATGATCGGTTCCAGCAGTTGAAAGTCCGGCGCATGTTCGCGCATGTAAGTACGGAAACTGATTTCTGAGAGTTCCTGGTTAAGATAACGATGGCTTCCCACCAGAATGCCAATTTTACCGGATTTTTTAGCCAGACGGCTGATTGTCCAACCCGCAATCCGCCCGCATTTGCGTGAATCCGCACCAAAATGCCCGGAACAAGACGGGGCGTTGATGTTGCTCAGCAAAGTGAACACCGGCTTGCCTTGCGCCGTAATGGCGTCCACCGCTTCATTCACGATCGGATGGTCCATGGCCACTACCGCCAATGCATCAGATTTCTTGGCCATCTGCAACATACGATCCGCGATGATGGCAGGTTCCACATCATCGACAAACTCTACAATGGGCTTGCCTTCAACGCTAGAATTGGCCCGTGTGGCGTTGACCAGTTCTTGTCCTAACTGCTTATAAAATGCGTCAGGCTTTTGCAGTAAAAACCCAAAGCGCCGCACCGGCATTTCATGGATACGCCGTTTCAAAAGGCTGGTGGCGTGATAGCCAATGGCTTCAGCAGCTTGGACGACCCGTTGCGCTGTATCATCACTTACCGGCAAGCGGCGGTTAATCACCCGGTCCACCGTCGCAATGCTGACGCCGGCAGCCAAGGCTAAATCATGCAGAGTTGGGCGCTTGACCATAAATGATAGAAACCAGAAAATGAGATGGAATGAAATAAGATGATAAAAACTCTCATAATCTGATTGCCGTAGTGAAACAAGCATTCTATTTCAAACCTTGTTCAAAAGGACGTTTCATGACGCTTGTTTCACCCACCGCAAATTATGCCCATCGCGACTATGGCATGTTGGGGCAGGAGGCGTCTGAGGCTGTCAAAGCCGGTCTTCATTCCGCCCAATGGTATCAAACAGACATTCCTCGGAAGGATATGAAGGAACTGATGAAGCGCGTCGATGGCCCCGCCATTCGCGATACAATCATTTGGCTGGGCTTGATGGTGGTGTTTGCGGCACTCTCAATTTACCTGTGGCCGTCCTGGTGGGCGGCATTGCCCTTGCTGGCCTATGGCGTGCTTTATGGTTCAGCCACTGACTCGCGCTGGCATGAATGCGGCCATGGCACCGCTTTTAAGACCGCTTGGATGAATGATGCTGTGTATCACATTGCGAGTTTTATGATCATGCGAAACCCCACGCGCTGGCGCTGGAGCCACACGCGCCACCATACAGACACTGTCATTGTTGGTCTCGATCCTGAAATCGCCGTGATGCGCCCGCCCGTCGCTATCAAAGTGGCACTGGCTTATGTTGGCGTCTTGGATGCGTGGGACGCTATGAAAATGATGGTGATCAACGCTACCGGAAAAATCACCGATATCGAAAAATCCTTCATCCCTGAAATGGAGTGGCACAAGGTCATTCTGGTCGCACGGATTTGGGTGCTGATTTATGCTGCGGTGATTGCACTGGCCTTTTACACCCACTCGATTTTGCCATTTATCTTGGTGGGCTTGCCCCGCTTATATGGCGCTTGGCACCATGTGCTCACCGGTTTAATGCAGCACGGTGCCTTGGCCGACAACGTCGTTGATCATCGCCTGAATTCCCGTACCGTCTATATCAACCCGGTTTCACGATTCATTTATTGGAACATGAATTACCACATCGAACACCACATGTTCCCGATGGTGCCCTACCACGCACTGCCGCGCTTGCATGAGCTGATCAAAAATGATTTGCCCACCCCTACAAAGTCGATATGGGCCTGTTACAAGGAGATGATTCCGGTGTGGACCCGGCAAATGCGCGGCGAGGATATTTACCTCGTGCGTGAATTGCCACCCAACGCCAAACCCTATCGGCCAGACCTTGACGGCCAAGCATAGAGAGATTTGAGATGACCCAATGGATTGAAGCCTGCGCCGCTTATGACATCGATAACGAAGATGTTTCCCGTTTCGACCATGCCGGCAAAACCTATGCGCTTTATCGCTCACCTGATGATAAATATTACGCCACCGATGGGCTGTGCACACACGAAAAAGTTCACTTGTGCGACGGCCTGGTCATGGACCACATCATCGAATGCCCGAAACACAATGGCCGCTTTGACTATCGCACCGGTGCGGCCAAAGGCGCACCCGTCTGCATCAATCTCAAAACCTATCCGGTGAAAGTTGAAGGCGGCAAAATCTTCATCGACGTGGCGTGAGTATGACCGCACCCATCGTCATCATCGGCGCAGGCATGGCGGGGGCCAGGGCTTGTATCAATTTGCGCGCCAATGATTACCAAGGTGAGATCGTTCTCATCGGCGAAGAGGCTTTGCTGCCCTATGATCGTCCACCGCTGTCGAAGTCGTCGATTTTGGAAGAGGGTGAGCCTGACCCGATTTGGTTGATGGATGAAACCATTGCGGCTGAGTTGAAAGTCACTGTGCGAAAAAGCATAGAGGCCAAGGTTATTGACCCCGCTGCAAAAACTGTTGCCTTGAGCGATGGCACTTCGCAAAGCTATTGGAAACTGTTGTTGGCCACGGGTGCCAAGCCGCGCAAACTGTCGCTGCCCGGCGGCGAACATGCCCTTACCTTGCGCAACCACGAAGACACACTTGAACTGCGCAAGCGCTTCCAACCCGGCAAAAACATTGTCATCATCGGTGGTGGTTTTATCGGTCTTGAACTCGCATCTTCCGCAGCAAAGCGCGGCTGCACTGTCACGCTGGTTGAAGCGCAACCCCGCATCCTGATGCGTGGCGTGCCGGAACCGATTGCGAAAATCATTCACGACGAACATGTAAAACACGGTGTGGCCATGTTGGTGGGAACAGCCCTTTCGCACCTCACAGCTGATGCCGTGCATTTGGCAGATGGCCGCGTCATCAAAGCCGACAGCATCATCGCAGGCATTGGTGCGGCACCTGATGTGAAGCTGGCGGCTGATGCAGGGCTTGCAGTCGAAAACGGCATTGCCTGCAATGAATTCATGCAAACCTCGAATGTTGATATTTTTGCAGCGGGCGACTGCGCCTCCTACATCAACCCAAAACGGGGCCATCGCCGCATGCGGCTTGAAGCCTGGCGGTCAGCGCAAGAACAAGCGGCAACCGCTGCCGAAAATATGCTGGGTGGGTCCAAGGTTCATAATTCAATTCCGTGGTTCTGGTCTGATCAATACGACCTCGGCCTCCAAATCGCCGGCATGGCCGACATGGGCCCTGTCACCGTCACCCGCAAAATTGATGACAGCACCTTGGTTCTCTTCCACTTGGCCGATGATGGCACCTTGATGGGGGCCAGCGGCATTGGCCCCGGCACATCCATCGGCCGCGACATCAAAATGGCTGAAATGATGATCGCCAAAAACATAAAGCCCGCAGCTGAGTTACTTGCAGATCCGGCCCACCCCCTGAAAGCAATTCTCAAAGGATAAATCATGGCCAAGAAGAAGCCCACCGTTGCCGATATCCGTGCCAACAAAGGCAAGTATGAATATACCATGATGCGCACGGAAACCTGGGAAGAATTGGCAGCAGCGCAAGCCGCAGGCATCGATATGGTGTCAGTGCCGCCAGAAATGTTGGTGCAAAAACATTTCCGCGATGTGGCACCGACTTTGTTCGCAGTACCCGGCATGCCGCTTTACGGCGCACCGGCATCACAAGACGCATATATGCAATGGGCTTTCGACATGATGCATGCAGGCGCTGATGCTGTCTATTGCGCAGCCTCGTTCGACACCGTTGAACGCATGGCCAAAGACTATATCCCCGTCATCGGCCACGTTGGCTTGGTGCCGCATTACTGCACGTGGACGGGTGGTTTCAAAGGTGTGGGCAAAACCGCTGCCTCCGCCATGGATGTGTGGGAGCGTTGCAAGCGCTACGAGGAAGTTGGAGCCTTCGGTGTTGAAATCGAAGTGGTGCCGCCTGAAGTAACGCAAGAAATTTCAAAGCACACCAATTTGTTTTTAGTCTCGATGGGCGGCGGCAAGGGCGGCGATTGCCAATATCTTTTTGCCTGTGATGTGTTGGGCTACAACAGCGGTCACGTGCCACGTCATTCAAAAAAATACGCAGACCTCGCGGCGGAATACGCGAAGCTTCAAGATTTGCGCATCGGTGCATTCAAAAGCTTTGTCGACGAAGTGCAATCAGGCGCATGGCCGACGGCGGAATACATCGTGCATGCACCAGCAGAAGAAATGGCGGCGTTTAAAAAGGCGATGTCGAAACTCTAACCCTAAACCCTAAACCCTAAACCCTATCACCGTCATCCCGGCGAAAGCCGGGATCTCTCAAGTTAAAAGATTCCGGCTTTCGCCGGAATGACGGACCCAGTCAAAAAGAAACCAGGAGAAAACAACATGATCAGATTTGGCGTCATCGGCGCTGGCCGCATTGGCAAAGTGCATTCGGCCACCATAGCAAACAACCCGAAAGCAAAACTTGCTTACATCGCCGACGCCGTGCCTGCTGCTGCTGAAAGCCTGGCCGCGCAATATGGTGCCAAGGTTGCCTCGGTCGATGAGATCATGAAAGCCAAGGATGTTGACGCTGTTTTGATCGGCTCACCCACAGGTTTTCACGCCGAGCAAATTCAAGCTGCGTCCAACAACGGCAAAGCCATCATGTGCGAAAAGCCGGTGTCGCTTGACGTTGCCAATATTCACGA
>JAYUQS010000122.1:0-11353 GCA_043756645.1 Hyphomicrobiales bacterium
GCCGCAGCCAGCCTGCGCGAAGCCATCGCTGTCAACCCGCATCTGCAGACCGCCAAAGACGTGCTCAAACAGCTTGAGCACGACTATCCGAATATTTGATCAATAGCCCTTGCCGTCAGCGCCAATTGCCACAACGCGTAGCATATTGGTGGTGCCGGGGGTGCCCACGGGAACGCCCGCGGTGATCAGAATTTTATCGCCCTGTTTGGCAAAGCCTTCGCGCACGGCAATTTCACCGGCACGGGACACCATTTCCTCAACCGACTGCGCATCCTCCGTCAACACTGTATGTGTGCCCCAGACGAGGCACAGTTTGCGGGCCGTATGGGCAATTGGCGTCAAAGAGAGAATGGGCATTTCCGGACGCTCTCGCGCCACACGAAGCCCGGTGGAACCCGTACCTGTGTAACACACGATTGCGGGCACATTCAAAGTTTCAGCCACAGTGCGGGCCGCAGCGGAAATAGCGTCTGCAACAGTCTGCTCTGGTTCAATGCGTTGTGCGTGAATGATGCTACGGTAATGGCCATCGCGCTCCACCACTTTGGCAACGCTATCCATCATTTCAACGGCTTTCACCGGCCATTGCCCAGACGCACTTTCAGCCGACAGCATCACAGCATCAGCACCTTCATAAACTGCGGTTGCAACGTCAGAAACTTCAGCACGTGTGGGCACTGGTTCTGTCACCATCGATTCAAGCATTTGCGTGGCAACAACAACCGGCTTTCCGTATTTTCGGGCCGCACGGGTAATTTGCTTTTGGCGGGCCGGAACCTGTTCAATCGGCAATTCAACGCCCAAGTCACCACGCGCCACCATCAAGGCGTCGCAGTTTTGCAAAATTTCATCGAGCACATTGAGGGCTGATGGCTTTTCAATTTTCGCCATCACAGCCGCACGACCTGCCACTAGCTTGCGGGCTTCAATCACATCATCTGCGCGCTGCACGAAAGACAGCGCGATCCAGTCCACGCCCTGTATTGCCGCAGCCTCAAGGTCTGCGCGGTCTTTTTCAGTTAAAGCCGGAATTGGAATAACCGTATCCGGTAAATTGACACCCTTGCGGTCAGAAAGGTCACCGCCGTAAATGACCTGTGTGGTCAAGCGTTCAGGTGCCACATGGGTGATTTCGACACGCAGGCGGCCATCATTCAACAACAGATTATCGCCAACCTTGGCAGCGACAAAAATTTCAGGATGCGGCAGATAAACCCGCGTTGCCGTTCCTGGTGTTTTATCCGCGTCAAAAATGAAGGTATCACCCGCACTGATATGAATTGATTTTTCAGCAAAGGTGCCGATGCGAATCTTCGGGCCTTGCAAATCCGCCAGAATACCAATCGGCCGCCCCACTTTTTTCTCAACAGCGCGAATATGGCCATGCAAGGTGCGCAGCAATTCATGGTTGGTGTGGCTCATATTGATGCGAAACACATCAGCCCCTGCCAGAAACAATTTCTCAATCATCTCAGGTGTGTTGGACGCCGGGCCAAGGGTGGCCAGGATTTTGACTTTACGATTACGATGCACTTTATGGGGTACCTTGTGTGGTTTTCTCGCCGGACAACGAAATCGTCCAGTCTGACTCTTCGCCGGTATCGACTTCAAAGAAGCCAGCTTTTTCATAACCGCGATCTTCACACTTGTCGAAGCCACGGATGGTAAAAATCTTATTGCGCACGCACATCAATGATTTACCGCCCCATGCGCCGCCCTTGCTGCGGTCCACCGCCAGCACGTAGTAATATCGTGCGGGTAACGTGCCCCTCAACAGGTTGAGACATTTTTGTGGTTCAGCCGTCCACCAGCCTTCCGTGGCCCAGCCTTCTTTGTCTTTATAACCAATCGCCACATTGACCAGACTGTCGGTGTTATTACACAATTTCAGGTCGGCCTTGGCAGGTGACGCGAAGTTGGCCAGAAGCAACAATGCCCCCAGTGCACCTGCGAATTCACGATACATGCCCTTACCTCCAAGGCTTGCCAACGAGTTGGCGTTAGATTTCTTTTGGGTGGAGAACCGTCACCCCCAAAGCAGTGACGGGCTTTTCCCATCTTTTTTGCTGATTTGGAAGAGCTTTTGGCAGCAATACCACTCATCCACACTTTTCAGGTGGTTGTGGATGACTTTGCTTTGGCAGTAGAGCGATGGTTCGGCAAGCCTTAAGGAGCAGATTATGGATCATCAGACACAAATCGAACTTGAAGCCGCAGCCTTCCGCCGCCTGCTCCAGCATTTGCGTGACAGGCACGATGTGCAAAACATCGACATGATGAATTTAGCTGGCTTTTGCCGCAATTGCCTGTCGAATTGGATGCAGGACGCCGCCACAGCCAAAGGCCTTGAATTAACTAAAGACCAAGCGCGTGAACAGGTTTACGGCATGCCTTTTGAACAGTGGAAAGCCCAATATCAGCGCGAAGCCACGCCAGACCAACAGCAGAAATTCACGGCCGAAATGGCCAAACCCAAATCACATTAATTATTTGCCATCCCCGTTTCAGGAGTGAGTTCCATGTCAACCGCCGTCAAATCATCTTTCGCCCATGGCCAATTGCGCACCATTGTCGAGCGCATTGAACGCCTGGAAGAAGAAAAGAAAACCATCGCTGGTGACATCAAGGAAGTTTACGCCGAAGCCAAAGGCAACGGCTTCGACATTAAAATTTTACGCAAGGTGATTTCGCTGCGCAAAAAAGACGCCAGCGAACGCCAGGAAGAAGAATCAATGATCGACGTCTATCTGGCGGCTCTTGGCATGGCACCAATGGCGGAAGCAGCAGAGTAAGTTTTTAAAGTTTCGTGTCATCATTCCCGACTTCGCGGCTGTCAGCTTCACAGGTCTTTTGAGGGCGATAGAAACATCCAAAAACAAGCGCGCTAAAATCTACCTAAATTGTTTTTTTGATTTATTTAGTCCGTCATCCCGGCGAAGGCCGGGACGAAGCTGTTTACGCCTAAGGCATCCAGAAAAGCCTCGTCCCGGCCTTCGCCGGGATGACGGTAAAAGTGGATATAATTAACTTCTTTACCGATTGAAAAACGGCCCTCAGAGATGTGTAGATATTATCCCCGCTTTCCCATGAACGACGGACGAACTGTCTAGATCGAAGTGCGCGATACTTTACGCCTTCCACTTCCAGCTACGGCCATAGGTGTTGAATGGTGCTTCAAAAAAACGCGTAATGGCCCAGCCCGTTGCAAAAGCAACCGGCAGGGCTAAAGCCGTCACTGCGAATTTTGCTGGCGTATCAATGTCTGGTTTGGTGCCTAAAAACAGTCCATGCATTAAACCCAATACCGCAATATGAGTGAGATAGGTGGCATAGGAAATGTCGGCGAAGAAGCAGAGAAATTTGGATTTCAGTTTTTGCGCTTCGGGAAGGTCCCGAACGATCATGAGAATAAAACTTGCCGCACCAACGCCCAGAACAAAGTGACCAAAAATTCTGTTCATCAGCGGGTCTACCATATGCAACATCATAACGCTGACCATCGCAACGAGCGGAATGATCCTGAGGGCATAGTCAAATTTTTCCCATTGCACGGCATTTCGAACCACCAAAATCGCTGCAAAAATCCCAAGGATCAAAGTGTCCATCCGACCCGGTAAAATCGCATCAGCAATGATCGGTTCTGGCCAATACATGCCGGCCACATAACGGAAGACAACTGCGAGAATTGCAAAAACAGCAAGTATCGGCAACAGCCACTTTTTTGGCGCAAACACCAGAAACGCGGGGCCAATCAAATAAAAATGTTCTTCAACTGAAAGCGTCCAATAAGGCGCAAGCCAATAAGGCCCGACTTCATTGGTGAAGGCCATTTGAAAATTCTGCGTGAAGGTCAGGTAAGACCAAATTGAAAAATTGGGTTTGTACTGCATCCATTCCGGCGGCGTATCGACCAGCGCGAACATCAAGAAAATCAGACAAGTGATGAGAATGTAGGACGGGAATGTCCGACATAGGCGGCGCACATAAAACACCGCAAAGAAATTGCTTGAGTCTTTACGCTCCAAAATCAGTTTGCCCACCAAATAGCCGGACAGCACAAAAAAAACATCAACCGAAATCCAACCCACCATCAAAGCCGCAATGCCGTGCGGCACTTCGCCAAAATAATGTGAAATCACAACACCAAGTGTTGCAAGCCCGCGCAGGCCGTCAAGCGCCACAACCCGCGCTTCAAAGCGAGAGGTTACAGCCGGTTGTTCCACTGCCACCGCCGAACTGGACGCGCCAATCGCAATTTCGTTCATGTTGCTGCTTCAACTCTAAAATCACCACCTTCCCTCATGAACTTTAAAATTCGATGAAATCAGTGCTGAATGCTGCTCCCTCATCCCCCTTCGGGACCTTCTCCCATAGGCGCTAACTTAAGCCGATTTCTCACCCCTCGCCCATGCGCAGCATGGGGAGGGGGAGGGGTGGGGTGGTCAGTCGGGGCGAGATGTTTGGTTTTTCTGCTACAAATTTGTTTAATTCAAAAGTTTCGCTCCCGTTGCACCACCCCACCCCTGCCCCTCCCCACGCTTCGCGCGGGCGAGGGGTAAAAGATTAGCTTAAGTTAGCGCCTATGGGACCTTCTCCCGTTAAAAGATACGGGAGAAGGCGGCTTACAATCTGCCTTCTCCCGCATGTCGGGCTGGAGAAGGTGCCCGACAGGGCGGATGAGGGACTTAATGCTCTCCGGTGATTCCACTTGTCATTGCCACAATCCCACCCCAACTATGGGCGCGTGTGAATTGGGGGGTGAACAGCTTTGAATATCCGTGACTATTTGGACAGCGGACGCATTGCGGCAGGGGGGCTAAAAGACTTTGCCACCGGCCTCGTCAATCCAACTTTGCGTTTGGGTGTCACCGGCCTGTCGCGCTCCGGCAAAACCGTTTTCATCACGGCACTTGTGCACGCGCTCTTGAAAGGTGCGCGCCTCCCCGTGTTTGACGCCTATGCCAAAGGCCGAATTTCCCGCTGTTATCTTGAACCACAGCCCGATGATGACCTTCCGCGTTTTCCTTACGAGCTCAATCTGGAAAAACTGACGGGCGAAAACCGTCACTGGCCGGAAGGTACGAGTCGCATCAGCCAGCTACGACTAACCATCGAATATGAACCACAAGGCCTCATTGCCCGCAATTTGCACGGCGGCAAACTGCATCTCGATATCGTCGATTACCCCGGTGAGTGGCTGCTTGATCTGCCACTCATGAGCCAAACCTATGCACAATGGTCGGCCACCACACTGAATGCCGCACGCAAACTGCCACGTCTCCAACATGCAGGCGCTTGGCTTGCGCATGTGCAAAAACATGGGGCGTCGAGCACCGCAAATGAATTTGAGACGATGCAGGCGGCACAACTTTTCACTGCCTATTTATCCCGATGCCGCGAAAGCGATGTGTCTCTCTCCACCTTGCCACCCGGCCGGTTTTTGCTGCCGGGAGATTTGGCAGGCTCACCGCTTTTATCTTTTTCTCCACTTGATGTGAAAGCCGACGCCGAATTTGAAGCCGGTAGCCTGGGCGCCCTGATGCAGCGGCGCTATGACTCTTATGTCAACAAAGTTGTCAGGCCGTTTTTCTTTGGTCACTTCGCAAGATTGGACCGTCAAATTGTTTTGGTTGATGCACTGACGGCCATGAATGCAGGTGCCGCTGCCGTGACCGATCTGCGCAAGGCTTTAGGCGATGTGCTGGCTTGTTTTCGCACCGGCGGCAACAACCTGATCTCCGGGTTGTTTGGTCGCAAAGTTGATCGCGTATTATTCGCCGCCACCAAGGCAGACATGCTGCATCATTCCGGCCACGACAAACTGGAAAATATCCTCCGTGTACTGATTGATGAAGCGGCAAAACGCGCCGGAACAGCAGGGGCTGCTTATGAGGTTGCTGCCATGGCTGCTATACGCACCACACGGGAAGCGACATTAAAGCAAAAAGGCGAGGATTTACCCTGCATCGTCGGCACACCTGAAGCTTCTGAAATGATTGACGATACGGTGTTTGACGGCATTAAAGAAGCAGCCGTTTTTCCGGGCGACCTTGTCGACGATCCTGCTGCCGCCTTGGACGGGCGGCTTGAAGGCAAGTTGAAATTTGTGCGTTTCCGCCCGCCACTGCTGAAAGACGGAACTTTTCCGCATATCCGCCTCGATAAGGCCGTGGAATTTCTGTTGGGAGATCGCCTGAAATGACCGAAACCCACCGCGCACCCCAAGCCTTTGTGCTTGCCGATGACGACGAGGTCAAAGCAAAACCTGTCAAAACCAGGTCGCGCGCAAGGCTGCCGGAGATTGTGTTTGACGAAGAGCTCGAACATACAGACATCGTCGCCGTGCCCAGCACAATTGCACACCATGCACCGCGCCGCTTCCGCTGGTTGAGTTTGCTCATCACTGCCTTGTTCACTTTGTTTTCGATGTGGGTCGGTCTTTCAACGGTTCAACTGATTGAAAGTTTTTTTGCGCGAAGCCCGTGGCTTGGCTGGATGGCTGTCGGCGTGGCAGCAATTGCAGGCATTGCAGCCCTTGCAATTATTTTGCGTGAAATGATCGGCCTTGCGCGCTTGAATAAAATTGAAAAATTACAAGAGACCGCAGCCCGCGCGATTAATCTGGACGAGCAGTCCTCAGCCGAAAAAACCTGTGCCGAATTGGAAAGCATTTACGCGGGCCGTGCGGATACAAAATGGGGCTTGCAACAATTTAGAAGTCACCGCAGCGATATCCTCGACCCGCGTGATCGCGTGATGCTGGCTGACCAATTGGTTTTGAAACCACTTGATGAAGCCGTACACAAAATCATCGCCCGCCGTGCCCGCCGCGTCACCTTGCTCACCACCGTCACACCCGCAGCTGTTCTCGATATTCTTTTCGTTGCGGCACAAAATCTCGGCATGCTCCGTGAAATCGCAACACTTTATGGTGGCCGCCCCTCCACCTTTGCTACACTCAAACTCGCCCGCATGGTGGCAACGCATTTGGCTGTGACCGGTGGTCTGGCACTATCCGATAATTTGCTTCAGCATTTTGTTGGCAAGGGTTTACTCGGAAAATTGTCGGCTCGCTTTGGCGAAGGCGCGGTAAATGGAATACTCACAGCCCGCATTGGCCTTGCCGCAGCGAATGTGTGTCGACCCATCCCCCGCCCTGCAACAACCTCCGACACTTTGACGAGCCTCCTGAAGGAAGTCATCACGTTTGGTGACAAAGAAGAGCTTAAGGCTTCATTAACCAGTTCAACAAGTTAACAAATTCTTTTAGGCAAATCTTCGTCATCATCCGGCATAGCGAAAGGACAAGGTGGATCTTGGATGATGTTCAGAACAGCGACAGCAATTGACCACGCAGCAAGTACCGCGACAAAAGCCGTTGAAGCAACGCGTACGGCCACACTCAGCGTCGTTACCACTGTGTCGGCATTGCGTGAGCTTGAACAAAAATGGCGCGCTCTTGAAGTCCGCACCGACAACCACACCAGCGTTTTTCAGTCGTTCGATTGGGTGATGGCTTGGGCAGATACGTATATCGGAAACAAACCCGGCACGACGTTGCATGTCCTTGCAGGTTACGACCATGATGAGTTGGTCTTTGTGTGGCCTTTGATGCGGGCAAGAAGACTGGGCTTTTCTGTTCTCACCTGGCTCACCGATCCCTTCGGGCAATACGGCGATGTGCTGTGTCGCAAAGGCGAATGTTCAAAGAAATGGATTGAGGGTTCCATCGGTTTTATGAAACGCCTCAAAGATGTTGATATTCTGCGTCTCCGTCATGTCCGTGCAGACAGTCACCTGGCAATCCACGCGTCAGACTTGTTCGTCGATGCCCGCATGCCGGAAGGCGCACCGTTTTTAGACATCGCGCAGTATGCTGATGAGAATGCTTACGATGCGCGTTACACCTCAGTGCAAAGAAAGCGACGGAAGAAAATTCGCAAAGCCCTTGAAGCCATGGGGCCGGTTACATTCACGCGTCTGCCCTCCGGCATCTGCGCCGATGCTGCGATCAGTCAAGCCATCACCGAAAAAAATGCCTGGCTCAGTGAACGCGGACGCCTCAATCGTATTTTATGTTGCCCCGGACATTTGGATTTTTTGAAGAACCTTTCACGCCGACTTGGTGGCTCCGTTGAAGTGGTTGTCACCGAAATCAAGGCAGGTAGCAGGCCAATATCTTGGGAAGTAGGCTTCCGCCACCGTGGTGTACATTTTGGCTATATCACCTCACATGTGAATGCGCTGACGGATCTTTCACCCGGCCGTCTGCATATGGATCTGTCGCAACGCGCCTGTTTGAACGATGGCATGTCAGTTTTTGATTTGATGGTTCCCAACGATATCCACAAAATGTCATGGTCTTCCGGGGTTGTTGCCACCAATGATTACTTCCTGCCACTGTCTTACGTGGGCACAGCAATTGGCCATGGCTATATCCGCCGACTCCGACCCATCATCCGCAGTATCTATTACAATCTCGATGCGTCCACTTTGCGAAAAATCAATGTGAAAAACTTTTTCAAATCTTCAAAGCCGACCTGACATGCGCAATTGACTTCGACTGCTCAACATATCCGCGCGACTGAGCAATTGGGCCATTGCCACTTACCAAGTCACCAACCAGTTTTTGATCAATCAGATTCTGCATAAATCCATCAACATGGCGCGGTGGGTTTAGAATGCCCAGACTTGCTAAAATCCTGCTTGGTCCGTGTTGCGCCGACCACCGAAACGCAATAGGCGAAACAGCCAGCCGGAAAATCCAAGCGGGCTTACCCGTGGCCACCATTTCCGCGACCATAGAAACGCTATCTCCTGTTACAACCAACTCATCACAGAGTTTTAAGGCAGCGTGATAAGGGTTAGAACTTTCACCACGCCTGAACTGCCAATGCGGAACCCGCAGTTGCTGGGAGACGACATGTAAAGACCCATGCGGGCTACGTGGCGAATCCAGCAAGATGATGCTGCCTCCCGTTGATTGAACGCGTTGCTGCAATGCTTCACCAAATTGCAAAAGCGCTGCGCTGTCCAATTTCAACGGAAATTTATTCCCCCCAACGACCGCCAGAAACCATGGCTTGGGCAAATCTCGCCACATCTCTTCAAACATCTGCAACTGATCTTCGGCAACAACTTTCGGGCTTGCAAAAGGCATGGAAAGAGTAACGACATTGTCAGCACCCGGAAGCCCATATTGCGGCGTCGTTACAACACAATCAAAATGCGACAAAGCCATGCGCGGGCGGCCAATCTGCAGCAGTTTGGTTTTTCCACCTGATTGTTTTTTGATCCAGAGAGCCACCGGCGCACTACGCCGCCCCGTCGCCACCACAACATCAGGCCACGGCGGGCGCAGCAGATTTTTGACGTCCGGATTCAAATGTGAAATGCGTGCCCCCAACAGAAAATTCGGTACTGCATGTGACCAGTTAAACTCCAATTGCTTCGCTTCAACCCTGCCGCCAAGTTGCAAAGCTATTTCCATTGCTTGGGCAGTGTCGCCTGCACGAAGACCTTGCAGCACCCATATCAATGGTCGTTCAATCACGGTATTGGTGTCCTCTCTGATGGCCTATGTACAGTGCCGCCCCCATTGTCCACAATCCCCGCATGGCCACCGACTCATTTTCTCACTTCAAAGACGTGCTCATTGTTTTAGGGGCCGCAGGCATTGTCATACCGTTGCTATTGCGATTGGGCTTCAGCAGCATTCTTGGCTTCCTTGTGGTCGGCTTACTTTTAGGACCACACCTTTTGGGACAGTTGACGGGTTCAATACCTGCACTTTCCGCACTGACGATTACCGATCCCGAGGCCGTGGCTGGCCTTGCAGAATTGGGCGTGGTGTTTCTACTGTTTTTAATCGGACTTGAATTGTCCTTTGAGCGTTTGAAGACCATGCGAAAACTGGTTTTCGGTCTGGGCGGCTTGCAAGTCGTTACGTCCACACTTCTTCTGGCCTTCGGCGCTTCTTGGTTGGGCTACACACAAAACCAATCCATCGTCATTGGCATGGCTTTGGCATTGTCATCGACGGCCATCATCATTCAATTGTTTTCTGATGAAAAACGTTTGGGATCGCAGGCAGGTCGCATCAGTTTTGCGGTTTTGCTGATGCAGGACGTTGCCGTCATTCCCATGTTGCTCATCGTGTCAGCTCTGGCTTTACCTGATGCTGGTAACATCATACCGAATATTGCCTGGGCTGTGGCACAGGCACTTTTAGCAGCAGTCCTCATTGTTATTGTTGGCCGCTACGCCATGACGCCCCTGTTGCGTCTCGTTGCTTCCACCCGCAGCCCTGATTTGTTCATGGCTGCCGTCATGTTCATTGCCGTCGGAACCGGCGCCGCTGCGGGCATAGCCGGGCTATCAATGGCCTTGGGCGCATTTATAGCGGGCCTCGTCTTGGCAGAAACGGAATATCGCCGTGCCATTGAAACCATCATCGAGCCCTTTAAAGGCTTGCTGCTCGGCTTGTTTTTTCTTTTGGTCGGCTTAAATCTGGATCTGGGATTACTTCTCAAATCTCCATCCCAAATTCTGGCGCTTGCTGCAGCAATCATTGTCATCAAAATTATTGTTATCATGCTGCTTGGCCGGTTGTTCAAACTTCCAAGTCGTTCAATACTCGAAGCAGCAATGCTTCTAGGGCCAGGTGGCGAATTCGCATTCGTTATGCTGGCCTCCGCAGTTTCGCTTGGGCTGTTTCAAAAAGCAGAAACAGCGCCCGTGCTTTTAATCGTCACGCTCTCGATGATGATCATTCCGCTTCTGTCGCGCGTCGCAAAATCAACACGCAAAGCCTTGGAGCAAAAATCCCCGGATGCTGCGTTGCAAGAACCCGCGCCCGAACCGCAATCATCGCATATTATCATTGCAGGATTTGGCCGTGTCGGCACTTTGGTGGCGGACATGTTGAAGGAACAAGACCTGAAATACATCGCCGTGGATTTTGATATCAACAATGTCACGCGCGGTCGCAAAGATGGATACAAAGTCTATTTCGGCGACGCGTCAAAACTCGATTTTTTAGAGACTTGCGGATTGCGCGATGCCAAAGCCCTTGCCATCACCATGGATGCACCGGCGCGCGTTGAACTGATTTTGCGAAACGTTCGCGAACACCACAAAGATATAAAAATCATCGCCCGTGCCCGTGACATGCGCCATGCACAAAAGCTTTATGAAGCAGGTGCCACCGAGGCTGTGCCCGAAACCATAGAGGCCAGCCTGCAATTGGCCGAAGCCTTATTGGTTGAAACCGGCGTGCCCATGGGCTTGGCCATCGCCGCCGTGCATGAACGCCGCGATCAATCCCGCAAATTATTGGGCAGACCAGACCGCC
>JAYUQS010000123.1:0-11159 GCA_043756645.1 Hyphomicrobiales bacterium
CGCCCAGCCAAAAGCTGGTCCAGTAGTTCTTTCTCGATAGCCATATGATTCTCTCCTTGTGATCATTATGGCCCCGCGCACAAGATTCCTGACACTCCCGCTACAGTACTATGGTTACCGGCGCATCACAGCCCAACTCAGACGCCAAGGCATGATCGTCAATGCCAAGCGTGTTCAACGTCTTATGCGCGAAGATAATCTTACGGCATTACGCAGAAAGCCGTTCATTCCGCCATCTCCAGGTAATCGCTACAGCGTGCTTATCGTGCCCAATTTGTTGCGGGGCCTCAAACCTTCAGCACCTGACCAGATATGGGTGGCTGATATCACCTACGTGCATCTGCGCGAGGCCTTCGCCTATCTCGCTGTTGTACTTGACGCCTTCACCCGCAAGGTCATTGGCTGGGCTTTCGAAGATCACGTTGATGCAGCCCTCGCGGTTGCAGCTCTCGACCAAGCCATCATGGACCGTTGTCCAATCCCCAACAGCATCATCCATCATTCGGACCGCGGCGTTCAATATGCCAGTGCCAAATACCGTCAACGGCTTGACGCACACGCCATTCAATCCAGCATGTCGAGACCAGCCAATCCTTACGACAACGCCAAGGCCGAAAGCTTCATGAAGACGCTGAAGACAGAAGAAGTCAACGGCAAGGCCTTCAAGGATATCGACCACGCCCGCAGCGAAATCGGTCACTTCATCGACACCGTCTACAACACCGAGCGCCTCCACTCCGCACTCGGCTACCGTCCGCCGCTTGAATTCGAAGCCAACTTCAAGCTATCCATCAACCCGTAAACCAAACAAGGCCGATCATGTCCCCTATTTACCGCCGTGTCTCACTTTAGGGGTGCAGTCCAGACTTGAGTTCATAAACCGGAATTACGGTGCCAGTCCATTCAATTCACCTCACAACCACTATTGTCATTTCTCGGTCTCTGCTTTCCACACAAAACGATTACCAAACTCTCCTCCATTCATCCGCTGCCACCTCAATAATGAAACCTGCACTGCGCAATATCCAACCCTCCATCCTTCACCCGATAAACCAGTCGATGTTCGTCAGTGATCCGGCGGGACCACCAGCCTGCGAGTTCGTGTTTTAGGGGTTCGGGTTTACCCGTGCCTTCGAAGGGTGTTCGCGCAACTGCTTCAATCAACGCATTCAGTTTTTTCAGACATTTCTTGTCTTGCTGCTGCCAATACAAATAGCCCTTCCAAGCGTTTTCCGAAAACGTGATTTTCACTTCATCAGCGTCCGCTTGGTTCCCTTGCCTGTATCTAATTCAGCAATGGAGTCGAGCAAGTTTTTGGCATTGTTTGGGTTGCGCAACAGATACATTGTCTCTTCATGGGCCGTGTAATCTTCAAATGACATGATGACGGCAGAAGGCTTGCCTCCATCGCGTGTGACGATGACGGGTGTATGGTCGTCGTGAACCTGATCCAGATATTTGGCGAGGTTGTTGCGAAGCTCTGTTGATGATGTGATGCGCATTTTTTCAATGTACATGATTGCGTACATATGAGCAAACTGTTTGTTGCCTGTCAAACCGACTTGGAATCGCCGCCCGCATCCGCTAGGACACCCCAAATCAGGATCCCACATGCCAAAACGTACAGATATTAAATCCATCCTCATCATCGGGGCGGGGCCTATTGTGATCGGCCAGGCTTGCGAGTTTGATTACTCCGGCACACAAGCCGTGAAGGCCTTGAAAGAAGAGGGTTATCGCGTCATCCTCGTCAATTCCAATCCGGCCACCATCATGACCGATCCGGACTTGGCAGATGCGACTTACATCGAACCCATCACCCCTGAAGTGGTGGCCAAGATCATTGAAAAAGAACGTCCCGACGCGATTTTGCCGACCATGGGCGGGCAAACGGCGCTGAACACGGCACTCTCGCTCAATAAAATGGGCATTCTCGAGAAATATAATGTCGAGCTGATCGGGGCCAAAGCCGAAGCCATCGACAAGGCCGAAGACCGCGAATTGTTCCGTGACGCGATGACCAAAATCGGGTTGGAAAGCCCGCGCTCGCACTTGGCCAATGCGTCAGTTGCAAAAGACGCCGACAAAGAAATTTACGCCAAGCTCAAAGCCGCAGCTACAGACGTCGAAGCCTTCGAAAAGAGTTGGTCTGACGCTGAACCCGAACGCCAGAAAAAATATCGCGACCGTGCCATGGTCGAAGCTTATGAAGGCATGTTGGCCATCGGGCTGCCCTGCATCATCCGCCCGTCCTTCACATTGGGCGGCACCGGTGGTGGCATTGCCTATAACCGCGATGAATTTTTCGACATTGTGGAAACAGGCCTTGATGCCTCTCCCACAGCCGAAGTGCTGATTGAAGAGTCCGTGCTGGGCTGGAAAGAATATGAAATGGAAGTGGTGCGCGACACCGCTGACAATTGCATCATCATCTGCTCCATCGAAAACATCGACCCCATGGGTGTTCACACGGGTGACTCGATCACCGTGGCCCCTGCCCTGACGCTGACCGACAAAGAATATCAAATCATGCGCAACGCCTCGATTGCGGTGTTGCGTGAAATCGGCATTGAGACCGGCGGATCGAATGTGCAGTTCGCCGTCAATCCGGTGGATGGCCGCTTGGTCGTCATCGAAATGAACCCGCGGGTGTCGCGCTCATCTGCACTCGCCTCAAAAGCCACAGGATTCCCGATTGCCAAGATTGCGGCGAAATTGGCGGTGGGTTACACGCTCGACGAATTGGGCAACGACATTACCGGCGGCACCATGCCCGCCTCGTTCGAACCAACGATTGATTACGTCGTCACAAAAATTCCGCGCTTCACCTTTGAAAAATTCCCCGGCGCCCAGCCCTACCTTGGCACGGCGATGAAATCGGTTGGCGAAGTCATGGCCATTGGCCGCACCTTTCAGGAGTCATTCCAGAAAGCCCTGCGCGGGTTGGAAACCGGCCTTTCCGGCATGAACGAAATCGTCATTCCCGGCATTGGCGAAGGCGACGACAAGAATGCCATCCGCGCAGCCCTCGGTTTGGCCACGCCGGATCGCTTGCTGAAAATCGCCCAAGCCTTCCGCCATGGCGCAACGGTTGCTCAAATCTATGAATCTTGCAGATACGAGCCGTGGTTCCTGCGCCAGATTGAAGAGCTGGTGAAAATGGAAGACACCATTCGCCAAAAGGGCCTGCCCAATGACGCGGTGAACATGCGCAAGCTGAAAGCCATGGGCTTTTCAGACAAACGTTTGGGCGAATTGGTGCGGGTCAAAGAAGCCCGCGTTTCGGCCCATCGTCGCAAGTTAAAAGTGCGCCCGGTTTATAAACGCATCGACACTTGTGCGGCTGAATTCGCATCGCCTACAGCTTATATGTATTCGACTTATGAAACCGGACTGGCCGGTTCGCACGGCAATGAAGCGCAAGTGAGCGACAAAAAGAAAGTCATCATTTTGGGCGGCGGGCCAAACCGCATCGGCCAAGGCATTGAGTTTGACTATTGCTGCTGCCACGCCTGTTTCGCGCTGCACGACGCTGGTTATGAATCGATCATGGTCAACTGCAATCCGGAAACCGTGTCGACCGATTATGACACATCGGATCGATTGTATTTCGAGTCTTTAACTGTTGAAGACGTGCTCGAAATCATTCACGCTGAAAAACGCAAAGGCACCTTGCATGGCGTCATCGTGCAATTCGGCGGGCAGACGCCGTTGAAATTGGCGCAAGCCCTCGAAGATGCAGGCGTCCCCATTCTCGGCACCACGCCAGACGCCATCGATTTGGCTGAAGATCGTGACCGCTTCTCAAAGCTTGTACGTAAAATCAAATTGCGCCAGCCGGAAAACGGCATGGCTTACTCTGCTGCTGAAGCCAAAAAGATTGCCAAGAAAATCGGCTTCCCAGTTGTGATCCGCCCATCTTATGTTTTGGGCGGCCGCGCCATGGAAATCGTGCGCGACGATGTTCAGCTGCAACGCTACATCACCGAAGCCGTTATAGTTTCGGGTGACTCGCCGGTGTTGATCGATAGCTATTTGTCGAATGCAATTGAAGTTGACGTTGACTGCATCTGCGACGGCACCGATGTGTTCATCGCTGGCGTGATGGAGCACATCGAGGAAGCAGGCGTTCACTCTGGTGACTCGGCTTGCTCATTGCCTCCCTATTCTTTGAAGCCTGCCATCATTGCTGAGCTTGAAGTGCAAACCAAAAAACTGGCTCTCGCGCTCAATGTTGTGGGCCTGATGAATGTGCAGTTCGCGGTCAAAGATGATGTGATTTACATACTCGAAGTCAACCCGCGTGCCTCCCGCACCGTGCCGTTCGTGGCGAAAGTTATCGGTGAACCCGTTGCCAAAATCGCCGCCCGCGTCATGGCAGGTGAAAAGCTGGCAGACTTCAAGTTGAAGACTAAAAAGTTGCAACATGTTGCTGTAAAGGAAGCGGTTTTCCCGTTCAACAGATTCCCCGGTGTGGACGTTTTGTTGGGGCCGGAAATGCGCTCGACTGGCGAAGTCATGGGCCTCGATAAAACTTATGACATGGCCTTCGCCAAAGCCCAATTGGGTGCAGGCATGCGCATTCCGAAATCCGGAACGGTGTTTGTGTCAGTCAAAGAAGCAGACCGCGCCAAGGCTTTGCCGTCGATCAAGAAACTGGTCGAACTGGGATTTGCAATCAAAGCCACCGGCGGCAATCATGCCTTCTTCGAAAGCAAGGGCGTGCCTTCAACCAAGATCAACAAAGTCTTGG
The DNA here is from genome assembly GCA_043756645.1 of Hyphomicrobiales bacterium. Taxonomy (GTDB): domain Bacteria; phylum Pseudomonadota; class Alphaproteobacteria; order Rhizobiales; family Aestuariivirgaceae; genus Aestuariivirga. The sequence continues at coordinate 4,754 of JAYUQS010000123.1, forward strand.
AAGGCCGCCCGCATGTTGTTGATGCAATCAAGAACGGCGAAATTCAGCTGGTGCTCAACACCACAGAAACGCGCTCGTCCGAATCCGATTCAAAATCCATCCGCCAAACTGCGGTGATGCAGAAGGTGCCCTACTATACAACACTGCCGGGCATCATCTCAGCCACGAAAGCCATTGCGGCGCAGAAGGCCGATGCGATTACGGTCAGACCGCTTCAGGATTATTTTTCGAAGAAGTGACTGGAACGGAATTTCACTTACCCAGCGTCCGCGCAAAACTTTCAAGCACGTTGTTCATGCGTGTTTGATATCCCTTGCCCGTCGCTTTGTAGGCTTCCAGCACGGATTTTTTCACACGTAAGGTAACCTGTTGCGTGTTCTCCGGCTCAACAAGTTTGGCATTTTTCCAGAACAACGCGTCGAGTTTAGGAATATCGCTGTAGTCGATATCCTCATCTCTTACGGCTGCCAGCTCTTCAAGACTCATTTCTTTTTGAAAGCGCTTCTTCATAACTTTTCCTTTCGCTGCGGTCAGCGGGGCGGGTTGATATGATCCGTGTTTTGCCCGAACGTTCTGTGTGAATCACCGCCAAAACAAAAACTCCGTCAACTTTGCCAATACTGCGCATGCGGATTTCGCCATACTGTTTGCGATCATCAATCGAAGTCAAAATAGGACCGTCAAAAATGCGTTTCGCCGTTTTGAAGCCGACACCATGTTTAGCGATATTGCTCTGATTTTTTGTGTCATTCCACTCAAACAACATCGATGCATGTAACCACAAACGTGGTTACATTGCAATTGATTTGAAATTCGCCCTCGTGCCGCAGTTATCTGTAAAATTTTCTACTGCACTGTCTTCTTGGCGTTATCCGCGCTGCCCCTTTGATGCTGTACCAACAGCTGCCAGCATTGCGGTCGAGCCATGGCAAGTGTAGCCTAACTTTCCGCACTTAGACACCTTAAGGAAAGTTCCCATGCCGCAAGCCACACTAAAAACCGCAACGCTTTCACCTTCCGGCGTGACCATTCCGGCAATTTGTTTTGGCACCACAGCACTTGGCAATATGCCTGATACCTATGGTTACTCCGTTGACGAAGCCCGCGCCCGCGCCACATTGGATGCGATCTTCGATGGCCCCATCGGCTTTCTAGATACGTCGCGGAATTACGGCATGGGCGAAAGTGAGCGCCGCATCGGCGATGCCATTCGTGCGCGCGGCGGATTGCCAAAAGGGTTCGTGATTTCATCGAAACTTGATCGCAACATGGACACCATGAAATTTGACGGTGCGCGGGCACAACAGTCATTGGAGGAAAGCCTCGAAGCACTGGGTGTTTCATCAATCGATGTTTTGCAACTGCACGACCCTGAATATGCCTCTGACTTGAATGACGTGACCAAGAAGGGCGGCGCTCTGGACGCGCTGTTCCGCATGAAGGAACAGGGGTTGTGTAAAGCCGTGGGCCTCGCCGCCGGGCGCACGGACGTCATGATGCCGCTACTGCGTGATTATGATTTTGATGTGCTGATCAGCCACAATCGTTTCACGCTGCTGAACCGCCAAGGTACCGAAATGTTTGAATTCGCACAGTCGCGCAACATCGCGGTCATCAATGCGGCTCCTTATGCCAGCGGCATTCTGGCCAAGGGTGCTGCAAAGCAACCGCTGTTTGCCTACATGCCCGCCAGCGACGATATCACGTCCCGCGCCAACGCCATTGAAGCGGCTTGTGCGAAACACGGCGTGGCCATGGGGGCTGCCGCATTGCAATTCTCCATGCAATCCCCCCTCGTAGCGTCGACAATCTGCGGCGTGTCATCGCCGGAACGTGTGCAACAAACTGTAGACTGGGCTAACAGTGTCATCCCCGAGGCTTTATGGACGGAACTTGCTTCGATGCCCTATGACATGACAGACCCGGAAGCCGCCCGCGTTTATCGCCCCGGCTGAAACTCACTATTCATCCGTCCACGGATTGATAATGTGAAGCCCCGCAGCTTGGAAAGGCTTTACGTCGCGGGTGGCGACACTTGCGCCATGTAGTTTTGCAATTGACGCAATTTGAACATCCGCCATTTCATAGTTATGACCTGTTTGCCGAAGTGCTTCAAAAACTGCACCGTAACTATGAGCTGCCGCAATATCGAATGACAAAATGCGCCCGGCAAACCCAATGTTCACGATTTCATCAATTGCCATAGAAATGTTTTTTCGTCGTCGGCCAGCAGGTAATTTTTGAACACCGGCAACCATTTCAGCGATTGTTATCGTTGTTAAATAGAGTTCGTTGCTTGATTTCCGGTTAAACCATTCCAATACGACCATCGCGGGTTCAGGCGCCATCGGTTCCGATATAACATTGGTATCAAGTATTATCATCGCCGAAATCATGCGCAGTTGCTGAACCTGTACGCGGCGGAATATCCAGATCAACGCCGCCAAATCGTCTGCCAAGCTCATACAGCTGTGTGCCAAGTCCCTTCGATTTTGTCTCAGCAACTTCTCTTACCAGAATTTCCCTGATTTCGGCTTCGGTGCTACGGCCATTCATTTTTGCACGTCGCTTTAATGCGGCGTGGGTTTCATCGGGCAATCTTCGAATTGTGACAGCGGACATTTTTAATCTCCTGCAAAAATGATATCACTTTTGAAATGTGATATCAACAACCAAGCCACCCCTTGCAAAATCACCAATTCTGCGCCACATTAGGCAATACCCGGCTGGGACTTACCTCCCCGAAGCCGGGTGTTTTCTTGAACAGGCGTGGTTTTTTGTGCCGTGAACCGGTGGCGAGAAGCCCTGCCATTTTGGACGTAGCGACGATGGAACGAGTGCCAATGACCGAACCGGGCTATAACGCCCTTGTTGACGAGGTCAGAAATTTGAAATCTGTGGAGCGCCCGCGCATCATTCGCGCCATTGAAGAAGCGCGCGCTCATGGTGATTTGTCCGAAAACGCAGAATATCACGCCGCTAAGGAAGCCCAGGGCTGGAATGAAACCCGCGTGGCTGAACTGGAAGACAAAATCTCTCGTGCCGAAGTCATCGACGTGTCGAAACTCTCAGGCAACACCGTCATGTTCGGAGCTAAGGTGACTTTGATTGATGAAGAGACCGACGCAAAAGTGGTCTACCAAATCGTTGGTGATTCCGAAGCCGACGTAAAGAAAGGCCGCATCTCAATCTCCTCCCCTATTTCCCGTGCGCTTATCGGCAAAAAGCAGGGCGATAGCGTTGAAGTCAACACCCCGGGCGGCGGCAAGTCTTATGGGATCGAAAAGGTCATGTTCAACTAAGCCGCGACAGATAACCGGCGAAACTCATCATGCCCTCGGGCCAAGGACCATGGCCTGAGGCGATGTTGATGTGGCCTTGTTCTCCAGCCTCAATCATTTTTGCGCCCCAAGCCAGAGCCAGATCAGCTGAGTGTTCGAGGCTGGCATAGGGGTCATTGCTGCTGGCCACGAGGACCGATGGAAACGGCAAGGGATCACGCGGCAGTTGCGCGAAAGCCGGGTCAATATTGGGGAATTCCGCCAGCGCCAATTCAGATGGCGGCACCACGAGGTAACCACCCTTGACGCGGTCAGCCAGTCCCAACTGCACAAGACTCGCCACGGCATGAACAACCAGTGTGGCTCCAACCGAATGGGCCACAAAGACGATGGGCCGCGTTGAAGCTTGCACGTCAGCAACAAGCTGCCCCACGGCGTCTGTCAGTGAGGGATAAGTCCAATCACCCTGCTCCACAAAGCGCGCCGTCGAAAGCTTGGACACCATGCGCTGCTGCCAATGCGCAGGCCCCGCACCTTCATAGCCGGGAATGACGAGAATATCAGTTTCAGAGGATTTCATTTTTCCGTTTCGTTCAAAAATCGGTTTCGCTGAGTTCCGCCGCTTTCAGCAAGCTTTTCATGAGGCCGGTTTTTAAACTTTGATTTCCGTGAATTGGCACTGTCAATCTTGCATTGCTACCCGGTTTGCCAAAGATATGGTGACTGCCATTAATCCTTAGCAGCACCCAACCGTGGCGCTGCAATCCTTTCGCAAAATCCTTGCCTGAAATTGCGGTCACATTGCTATCTCTAAAACCTTGTCATGTTTGCCAACGAGCGGTGGTTCAATTTCAATTGACAATGCGCCTTCAATTGCTTCGCGCAAATTTGCAATCAATTCAGGCATGGTTTCGCCTTGCGTTGCACAGCCAGGAACGGCCGGAACTTCGGCCCAAAATCCACCTTCTTCTGCTTCGTGCACAATTGCTCTGAATTTCATCGTTATCTCCTAGAAAAGATAGGTGGGCTTTGCGTCAGACTAAATCAAGAGCTGGGCTAAACCAACACCCTTTTCAAACCCCACACCAACAACCCAGCGAGCAAACCCCAGAACGCGGCACCGACTCCTAAAATCGTCAGGCCCGAAGCTGTCACCAAAAACGTGACCATTGCGGCCTCCGTGTGTTTTGGTTCTTTCACCATAGCAGTTATGCCAGCCATCAGAGGCGCAAACAATGCTAAGCCCGCAATCGCTATCACCAGTGGTTTTGGCATTGCGCCCAATAACGATACGAAGGTTCCTGCTGCCAAGCCGAACACAATGTAAAGCGCTGCATAGGGGAATATCATTTTCCAGCGCTGTTGAGGGTCCGGGTGCGTATCAGGCCCCGCCACCAGGGCAGCGGTGATGGCGGCCATGTTGATGGCGTGGGTGCCAAACAGCGCTGCCACCATGCTGCCCAAACCGGTCACCGCCAAACAGGCTGATACTGGCGGCTCATAATGATGCGCCTTCAACACCGCAAAGCCGGGCAGATTTTGTGACGCCATGGTGACCAGATAAAGTGGCACGCCGAGTCCCACGATAACTTGCCAATTCCATTGCGGCATGACGAATTCAAGTGGCGTGAGGCCAAGACGCACAGGCACTGTGAAGCCGCCGCCCAACCCTGCAAACATCAACCCCAACAACACAATCACCGGCACCGTGTACATGGGCACCAAAAGCCGCAAGGCAAAAAATGCCATGACCAAAGGTATCTCGAACACCGGTAATTCCATCGCAGCGGCGGGCACGCCCAACACAAAGCGCAAAAGCACCCCTGCCAACATGGCCGCGGCAATGGCGGGCGGCATTTTGCTGATGGCGGTAGCGATGGGTTTGATGAATGCTGTGAGCACCATTAATGCGCCCGCAAAAATGAAGGCACCTACCGCTTCCGGAAATGCAATGCCCGCCGCACCTGTCGCCATCAAAGCAGCACCAGGCGTGGACCAGGCTACCATAATGGGTTGCTTATAACGGACGGCCAAAACGAATGACGTCACAGCCATGGCAATACAAATGGAGGATGCTGCCGAGGCCTGCTGCGACGGCGTTGCGCCGACCGCACGGACCCCTTCCATCACCACAAGAATGGTCGAGGCAAAACCAACAACGACGGCCGCAACGGCCGCTGCTGTTATCGAAAACCAATGCTGCTTCGACGTGGTGGTCACGGCAGCGGCACTTCTGGTTCGTCCTTGGCCACATGCATGATCAAAGAGGTTTTCACACTTTCAACATTGGGAGCTTTCGAAAGAGCCCCCGTCACAAATGCCTGCATGGCCGCCAGATCCCGCGCCACACAGACCAACATGAAATCAGCTGCCCCCGACACCGCATAACATTCCCGCACAATTGGCCAGGTTTTGGCACGGCGTTCGAAGTCTGCCATTTCGGCTTGCGCCTGACTTTTCAAACCGACATTGGCGAAGAGTTTGACGCCATAGTCTAACTTTCCACGATCAAGCTGGGCGCGATAGCCGGTGATGTATCCCGCCTCTTCCAGCGCCTGCACCCGGCGCAAAGTGGGTGGCGGTGACAAGCCAACGCGGTTCGCCAATTCTACATTGGTCACCCTGCCCTCACGTTGCAATTCGCGCAGGATTTTCCAATCAATCGTGTCGGGGTTGCCGTGCTTGTCCATGGGTAGGGTTTATACGCAATAATGTTGCGTGATTGGAAGTGGTGAATATTCATGCCAGTGCAGAGGGTGGGCACGAGATTCCCTTAAAAAACACTTGACATTTCATCGTTTATAAACGAATTTACGCCATTCTTCTCCCTCCCCCTTGTGGGGAGGGTCGGGGTGGGGGTCACTCCGTCCCATGAAGTGAAAGAAAAATTCCCTGCAATCTCAACAGTCTGAGCGACCCCCACCCTAACCCTCCCCACAAGGGGGAGGGAATTGCGTCGGGGTTCAGTCCACGAATATTAAGTCAGTTCATGTGTCGGTAGGACTTAAAAGCTCGCATTGCTATTGACCGACGCATAAACAGGATTGAGCGGGGCAATTTCGGCGATCATAAGTTTTGCCGCGACGGCGTCTGGGAGCTTCGTGTAGATGTAGGAGCAGGGCATC
>JAYUQS010000124.1:0-3909 GCA_043756645.1 Hyphomicrobiales bacterium
CGCGCGAAGCCGCATGGAAATATGACCAAAGCACTGTCACCGACATGGACATGGCCATGGCAAAGTTGAAAGCCACCGAAGTGTTGGCCTTCATCGCCGATGAGGCGATCCAAATTCACGGCGGCATGGGCCTGATGAGCGATCTGCCGCTGGAGCGGATTTGGCGCGATGCGCGGGTTGAGCGGATTTGGGAGGGGACGTCAGAGATTCAACGGCATATTATTTCGCGCGCGCTTTTGAGGCCGCTGGGGGGGTGAGAAGTTGACTTCCCTCACCTGCCGCTTCGCGGCGTCCTCTCCCGCAAGCGGGCGAGGTGAAGAACCTTCACTTCTCCCGCTTGCGGGAGAAGGTGGCGAGCGCAGCGAGACGGATGAGGGGAAGCTGCAATGACTCCCGCCATCATCGTCATCGGCGGTGCCAACCTCGACATCAAAGCCAAATCGCTTGAGGTCAATCGTTTTGGCACTTCAAACCCCAGCACCATCTCAACCTCGCCAGGGGGTGTGGGCCGTAACATTGCGCATAACCTTGCGCGGCTTGGTGCGAGCGTTGGTCTTATCACCGTCATCGGCCAGGACCATCAGGGGCAGGTGGTTTTGAGTGCCACGCAAGCGGCGGGGGTTGATATTTCCCGCATCAGCCAAACCGCACCGGCCACCGGAACTTATGTTGCGGTGCTCAACCCCAATGGCGAACTTGTGACCGCCATGAGTGACATGCGGGCCGCTGATGATATAACGCCAAATGTTATTTTGGCGCATGCCGAAGCCATTCAAGCTGCAACTTTTGTGGTCGCCGATTGCAATCTGCCGCTTTCCACTTTGCAAGCCGTTGCTGAATTGGCCCGTGACAAGCTTTTCATTGAACCGGTTTCCGTGCCGAAATCTGCAAAGCTCAAAGCCTTGTTGAAGTCTGGCCCGATTTTCATGGCGTCTCCCAATCTGGATCAAGTTGAAAACTTGACGGGAAGCCGGGATATTTTTGCAGGGTGTGCGGCACTTCACGGCATGGGTTTGCAACATGTGGTGGCGCATGCTGGCATCGAGGGGGCTTTCGTTTCGAACGGCGACGACATTGACCATGTGCTGATTCAGCCCGCTGGCCCTATTGTTGATGTCACAGGCGCTGGTGATTCTGCCGTCGCCGGATTGATTTTTGCGTTGCTGAACGGCGATGATTTGGTCACTGCTGCAACGTTTGGTCAAACCCTTGCTGGGCGTGTGATCGCCAGCGCTCATTCCACTTTGGAGTAGTCGATGAAAGTCATTTGTTCGCAACCCGTTGCCGCTGCCCTCGCAGCAGGAAAGCCCGTCGTGGCGCTGGAAAGCACCATCATCGCCCATGGCATGCCGTATCCGCAAAACCTCGACATGGCCCGCGAGGTTGAGCGCGTGATTGCGGAGCGTGGTGCCACACCCGCCACCATCGCAATTGTCGACGGCGAGTTGCGTGCAGGGCTTGATGATGCGACTCTGGAACATTTCGCCCGCACCGGCCCGTCGATCGCCAAAGTTTCGACGCGCGATATGCCTTACATCGTCTCGCAAAAAATGACCGGCGCTACCACTGTGGCTTCCACCATGCGCATTGCGGCCATGGCTGGCATTGCGGTTTTTGCCACTGGCGGCATCGGTGGTGCGCATCGTGGAGCCGAAAAAAACTTCGACATTTCCGCGGATCTGATGGAATTTGCGCAAAGCAACGTCGCCGTAGTGACTGCTGGTGCGAAAGCCATTCTGGATTTGGCGCTGACTTTGGAAATTCTGGAAACCCAAGGTGTGCCCGTCGTCGGCTACGGCACGGATGAATTCCCAGCCTTTTACAGTCGCCAAAGCGGACATAAACTGACACAACGTTGTGATAACCCAAACCAAATCGCATCCCTCCTTCTCTCAAAATGGAACTTAGGAATAAAAGGTGGCATAGTTGTGGCGAACCCAATCTTAGTTCAGGATGAAATTCCAAGCGTTGCAATTGCGCCACACATTGAACGCGCCATTGCTGAAGCTGACGCACAAGGCATTCACGGCAAACACGTCACCCCCTTCCTGCTCAAACGCCTCGCTGAAATCACTGAGGGCAAGTCCTTGAAGGCCAACATTGCGCTGGTCATGAACAACGCCCGTGTCGCTGCTGATATCGCTGTTGCTTACGCTGCGTTGAAGTGATCGCCTCCCGCAATAATCTCTTGGGTGTCGCAGCACTCTGTGCGGGCGCGCTGGTATTTTCATTGCAGGACACGGTCATCAAAGCCATCAGCGGTGAACATGCGGTGACCTTGGCAATTGTAATCCGGGCTATCGTATCCTTCCCCATCATCGTCGCCATGGTTGCCGTGTCAGGCGGCATTCGCCAGCTTGATACGCCGCATTGGAAAATCATGGTGCTGCGTGGGGCTATATTGCTGTGCGCTTACACCACCTATTTCATGGCCTTTCCGGCGCTTCCTTTGGCCGAGGCGATTGCGCTTTATTTCATGGTGCCACTGCTCATCACGGTCATGTCCGGCCCGTTACTGGGCGAACATGTGAGCCTCAAAGCATGGGCCGCAGTGGGTTTGGGGCTAGTGGGCGTATTTGTGATTTTGAAGCCCGGCATGGGCCTGTTTGAACCGGCCGCCTTGCTCTCGCTCGTCAGTGCAGCGACTTATGCCTATGCCATGATTTTGGCCCGCAAGCATGGTCAAAACGTGCCTGCCACGGTGATGACGTTTTATCAGAATGCGGTTTACCTGGTGGGTGCTCTTTCGATTGCTGTTATCGTGATGCTGCTCGGCATTGAACCCACCGGCCACCCCAGCATTGATTTTCTGGTGCGCGATTGGAAGGTTCCCAACCTCCTCGACTTGAGCCTCATGGGCCTCTGCGGCATCATTGCGGCTTTCGGAGCAACACTGCTTGCCCAAGCCTACCGACTGGGCGAGGCCAATATCGTCACTCCTTTTGAATACACGGGCATGATTTGGGGCGTCGTTTTCGGTTTCCTGTTCTTCAACGAGGTACCGCAATGGACGACAGTTGTCGGCATGGGCCTGATCGCACTGGCAGGTGTGTTGGCGTTGCGGGCAGGGGCGAAGTAGGGGTGACAGACGGCCCTCACCTGCCTCGCCAAAGCTCGGCGTCCTCTCCCGTAAACGGGAGAGGTGAAGACAAGCGCATTTCACTTCTCCCGCTTGCGGGAGAAGGTGGCGAGCAACGCGAGACGGATGAGGGCCGTGTCAGGGCGGTTTGAAAATAAAACGAGGGGATGTTTCCGTCCTGACTCCGAGCCAGCATGCGGTAGATGTAAGAATGTAGTGTGTTCGACTCAGAGTCCAACTTTGAAACGCAGCGATTTTGGCCGAAATTTCGGAACGGTTGTTTGTTCCGGCGCTTTTCACACCGGCAACCGCCCAAGGCATGCACTCGCAGAGGCGCACGCTTGCTGCCAGACCGGGGTCTGGACTGATGCTGACGCGGCGCGGGTTGCTACAGTACAAAGACAGCAGATGACATAGTTCACCTGGGACACACCCTCGGCTCCCGGGAGTATCCGTTACTTCAACGAATACCCGCAGGCGCTGCACATGGTTCTGGCAGGTTTGATAAGTTAGCAATTCTGACCCCTCTTTTCCAAAACCATCGGAAACCGATATGGAACATAACAAGAACTCTGTCAAGAGGGGTAGGAAATTATTTTTGGACGTCCCCTCACCTGCTGCTTCGCAGCGTCCTCTCCCGCAAGCGGGCGAGGTGAAGAATCTTCACTTCTCCCGCTTGCGGGAGAAGGTGGCGAGCGCAGCGAGACGGATGAGGGAGCAGCAATCTCCTATCCAAACCGTGCCTCTATCTTCTTCTTCAGCCCATCGCGCACATTACGGTAGGCTTCCAAAATCTGTTCTCGGCTACCTTGTGTGATCGAAGGGTCAGG
>JAYUQS010000125.1:0-3873 GCA_043756645.1 Hyphomicrobiales bacterium
CACGCTTTCGCGTGAGTAGATGTTGGGCTTTGAGCCGAACACACTACATTCTCAAATCTACCGCATGCTGGCTTGAAGCCCGGACGGGAACATCCCCTCCATTTTATTCTCAGCCACCGTGACACTTCCCTCATCCGTCTCGCGTTGCTCGCCACCTTCTCCCGCGAGCGGGAGAAGTGAAGCATCTTCACCTCTCCCGTTTACGGGAGAGGACGCCGAGCCTTGGCGAGGCAGGTGAGGGAGGTCAGGTTTTCACGTTTTCGGCAACAACCACGCATGCTCTTTTTGATTGTTGAATTTCCAAATCCGCACCGGTCCTGCCATCACGTTCAAGTAATAGAGATCATAGCCGTGAATCGTCGCACAGGGGTGATAGCCTTTTGGCACCAAGACAACGTCACCATCCTCGACCGCCATGGCTTCATCCAATTTGCGATCATCAGTATAGACACGCTGGAAGGCAAAGCCTTGGGGCGGGTTGAGGCGGTGGTAATAGGTTTCCTCAAGCATCGATTCATGGGGCAGATTATTCTTGTCATGCTTGTGGCTGGGGTAAGACGAGGTGCAGCCATTTGGCGTGATCACTTCAACCACCAGCAAGCTTTCGGCGCGCTTATCCTGTTCCGGCAGAATGTTGCAGACATAGCGCGTGTTGGAACCGGAGCCTCTGGTTTCAATCGACAAGTGATCAGGTGCAATCACAAAAGCTTCGCCGCTTTTTTTGGCAGGTGCAGTGCAGATGTTGATGACGCACTCGGTTGTGGCGGTAACCGACCACTTTGCGCCAACAGGCACATAAACGCTCCACGGCTTGCCTTCGAACACCGAACTGCGCTCACCCAAAATCCCGAAACTTTTGCCATCAACTTTGACGTCGCCCTTGCCTGTCATGAAGACGATGCAAGTCTCACGTTTGGCTTCAAGACCCTTTGCTGTTTTGCCGACACCGAGCTTCCACACATCGTGGCCGACATATTTCCACTTGGCCGATTGAGGTGTGACGGAAATGACTTTACCGGTTTTCTTAGACTGTTTCACGAGCAGTTTGGGCATGGGAGGTGACGCCTTCTATTATTCTTCTCCCTCCCCCTTGTGGGGAGGGCCGGGGTGGGGTCGGACGGTGTTGAATGTGGGTGGCAGAAAACTCCAAGGCCTGCGCGACCCCCACCCTAACCCTCCCCACAAGGGGGAGGGGATATTCTTTGTTTAACTTCCGACCCGTTGGGCTTTGCCGGCCTTTTTCCAACTGGCATGGGCCTTCACCACTTGCTTGCGCGTCGACACTTCAGGAATGCCAACCTCCCACCAGGTGCCGCCTGCGTCGGTGGTGTGCATGGGGTCAGTGTCGATAATGATGGCGTGGGTTTTGGGGCTGGCTTTGGCTGTCTTCAGCGCCGTTTCCAAATCCGCCAGCGACTTTACCTTGATGGCAATAGCCCCCATGCTTTCGGTGTGCTTTACAAAATCAATGGCGTGGTTTTCGCCATCATGAGTGTTGTAGTCGAACAGATTGTTAAAACGCTCACCGCCTGCTGCAACCTGCAAGCGGCCGATGCAGCCATAGCCACGATTGTCGGTGATGATAAGTGTGAGTTTGGTGCCCATCATCACGGCAGTTGCCAATTCGGAATTCGCCATCATGTAAGTGCCATCACCGGTCCACACCACAATCTCGCGCTCAGGGTTTGCCATCTTGGTGCCAATGCCACCTGCAATTTCATAGCCCATGCAGGAGAAGCCATATTCCATGTGATAAGAGCCGGGGTAGCTGGCTTCCCAAAGCTTGTGCAATTCACCGGGCATGGTGCCAGCGGCACACAGCACCGTTACATCACGACCAAGCGCCCGTTGCACAGCGCCAATGACTTGTGAGTCTTTCGGCAATTCGGCGTTGGAGGACTTTGTATATTTGGCAGCGATTGCGATCCACCTCGTGCGTTCGGTTTTGGCTTTGGCTGTCCAAACTGAGGGCGCTTGCCACTTGCCCAAATTCACCGTCAATTCTTCAAGGCCCACACGGGCATCGGCAATCAAGGGCAATGAACGATGTTTGGTGGCGTCAAAGCTTTGCGTGTTGAGGCCAATAATCTTGCGGCCCTTTTCCTTGAACAGCGACCATGAGCCTGTGGTGAAATCCTGCAGGCGCGTACCCACAGCAAGGATCACATCGGCCTGTTCGCACATGGTGTTGGAAGCACCCGTGCCTGTCACACCAATCGCACCCATGTTGAGTTCATTGCTGAACGGCAGAGACGATTTTCCCGCTTGGGTTTCGACGACGGGAATGCCGTGGGCCTCGGCAAAGTTCTTGAGGGTTTCAGTTGCTTCCGAATAAAGCGTGCCACCGCCTGCGATGATCACCGGCTTCTTCGCGGCTTTCAAAGTTTTGACCGCAAGTGACAGCTCATCTTCATCCGGGCGCGGGCGACGGGTTGACCACACGCGCTCAGCGAAGAAATCTTCCGGATAATCGAAAGCTTCGGCTTGCGTGTCTTGACACATCGACAAGGTCACCGGGCCGCAGTCGGCGGGATCAGTTAACACCACCATGGCGCGGTTCAAGGCGGGGATCAATTGTTCAGGCCGCGTGATGCGATCAAAGTAACGCGACACCGGTTTGAAACAATCATTTGCAGTTGCCGTACCATCACCAAAGTCTTCAATTTGTTGCAGCACCGGATCGGGAAAACGGGTAGAGAAGACATCGCCCGGCAGTAGCAAAATGGGAATGCGGTTGACGTGGGCCACCGCAGCAGCCGTGACCATGTTCAGAGCACCTGGTCCAATCGACGACGTGGCCGCCATCATGCGCTTGCGATTCGAAGCCTTGGCAAAGGCCGTTGCAGCATGGGCCATGGATTGTTCATTGTGGCCACGAAAGGTTGGAAGTTCCTTCCGGTGTGCAAACAGCGCCTCGCCAATACCAGCGACATTGCCATGACCGAAAATCGCCCAGACCCCTGCGAAGATGGGAGTCTTCTTGCCTTTGACCATCACCATCTGGCGGGTCATGAATGTGATCAAAGCTTGGGCTGCCGTGAGGCGGATGGTTTTGGTCATGGGTTAATGCTCTCAGTCAAAATCGTTTGCAGAATAATTCCCTCCCCCTTGTGGGGAGGGTTAGGGTGGGGGTCGCTCCGACACCAAAACAGCGATACAAGACCACATCTTTGACTTCAGCGCGACCCCCACCCCGGCCCTCCCCACAAGGGGGAGGGTGAAGGTCTAAATTCTAAGTCACGCCCCCGCCTCATGCCAAATGGCAACAAGACGTCCAAACTTATCAGCCATCATCTCCACAGCTGCATTATCACTGATTGTGCCACGTAGCCATTCCTGCGCGGCTTCGTTGAAAATGGTGCGGCCTACGGCAAAGCCCTTGACGTGTTTTTGTCCCGCAACCGCACGGAAGCCCTTGGCCAATTCGGCTTCTGGCGCTTCGAGGCCCAATAGCACGATGCCACGGCAATAGGGGTCGTTGGCGTCGATCACTTTATTGATCTCATCCCAAGCGGCGGGGTCGGCTTGTGGTTCCAGTTTCCACCAGTCGGGCTTGACGCCCAAATCATAAATCTCGGTCATGGCACGGGCGATGGTATGGCGGTCAAGGACCCCGTGTTTGCCCGCGATGATTTCGATCAGCAATTCACGCCCCACTTTGCGGGCCGCCTCGTAGAGCTGACGATATTTCGCCAGCTGTTGGGCTTTGAGGTCCGCCGGATCATCCGGATGATAGAAGGCGAGGCACTTGATGCAATGGTCGACGGGCCAATCGACAAGGCGCGAACCCACGTCTTGGCCATGTTCAAACTCAAGCGGACGGGAACCCGGTTTTTCCAAGGGGCGTCCCACCCACAGTCCCAGCTTTGCCGC
>JAYUQS010000126.1:0-10960 GCA_043756645.1 Hyphomicrobiales bacterium
TTGCCGTCTTCAACGTCAATCCATTTGCTATGGGTGCCGGGGGTGACAAAATGTTTGGCCCCTGAATCCATCGCACCGAACACTTGGGTTTCCTCCGAGCGCATGACGTCATGGCCAAGGGTTGGGCTATTCAAATGCAGACCCGTCAGAAAGTGAATGGTGCGGCCCGAGCTGAGCGACTTGGTGTGTACGGCTTTGGCGAGATCGACTGGTCCTGCCGGGCAATCAACATAGGGCAATTCCACCCAGCCCTGCCGCGAGGTAATCATGCCGGATGCGATGAGGGGCAGGGCTTTGTCCCATGCTGCAATGCGGGTTTCGAGGGCTTGCTCGAAAGCGCCGTCTTTCACCGCCAGAATGCCTTCGGGTGCCGAGACTTGATCAGTGACGTCGCCCGTGCCGTTCACGAGATAAGCGCGAAACGATGTGGTGCCCCAGTCGAGGCCGATGAATGGTTTGGTCATGGATTAAGCCTGCTTCACGCCACCCGGTTTGAATGTCGGTTTCAAGTCTTTCAACACATTGCGCAAGGGTGCGCCGAAGGGGTCAGCTTCGATTTCAAAGGTGTCGCCGTTTTGGGTGGTGATACCATCAGCAATCGACAAAGTGGCGGTGCCGAAGAAATGGATATGCAGATCGCCCGGCACACGGAAGGCGTCGTATTTGAAATGATGGTATTCCAAATTCTCCAGCGTGTGGCTCATGTTGGCCTCCCCCGTGAGGAATGGTTTTTCCCAAATCACTTCACGGTTGCGAATGATGCGGCTTTTGCCTTCCACGTGTTTGGGTAAAGCGCCGGTGATCATTTCAGGTCCAATAGCGCAGTGGCGCAATTTGGAATGGGCGAGGAAGAGATAGTTCTGCCGCTCGGTGACGTGATCAGAATATTCATTGCCGAGGGCGAAGCCCAAGCGCACGGGCTTGCCAGTGGCGTCGATTAAATAGAGGCCCGCAATTTCAGGTTCTTCACCACCATCAAGTGCAAAGGATGGTTTTGGAAGTGCGCCACCGGGCGGCACCAGCCAGCGGCCATCGCCCTTGTAAAACCATTCCGGTTGCACGCCAGGTTTGCCTTTTGCGGGGCGGCCACCTTCGAGACCCATCTTGAACATCTTAAGGGAGTCCGTGAGCACCGCTTCGCCGCCATCTAATTTCTTGTGCATGGAATCCCGCGCGGATGCTGAACCCAAATGGGTGAGGCCGGTGCCGGTGATGATGCAATGGGCTGGGTCATCATGCGTAACGGGTGGCAGTATGCGCTTTTCCTGCAAGGCCGCTTCGTAGCATTCGGGGCGTTCGGACGAGAGTTCCTTGGCCAAGCTTGCCAGTTTCTTTTTTTCCTTGAAGGCCCGGTTGGCCAAGGCGATGGTTGAGGTCACACCCTTTAAGGTATGAAGACCATCGCCCGCTGCAACAGCGACGCTGCGTTTGCCTTTTTCATTGATGTATTGGACGATGTTCATGAAGTGCCTCGGTTTGAGTTAAAATTTGAAAGTGTTGTACGAACTCCCTCATCCGGCCTCCGGCCACCTTCTCCCGTTAAAAGAAACGGGAGAAGGCAGTTACTCAGCCTTCTCCCGCCCTTTGCGCGGGAGAAGGTGCCCGAAGGGCGGATGAGGGTGATTGGCCCCATAATTGAATGAGTCATCCTGCAAAGTCATTTTTCAACATTCCCTTTACACCGGGTTTGAGCGCGAACACACCGCCTTGTTGCTGGTAACGAGCCAAAGTTGCCGCATCAACATGGGCGCGTGATGTGGTGAGGTAAAGTGTGTCCAAGTCCGGCCCGCCGAAGACCGGGCAGGTGACGCGGGTTGCGGGGACTTCAATGACACGGTCAATGCGTCCCTTCGGGTCGATGCGGAGCACGCATGATCCTTCCCAACGGGCTGACCAGATATAGCCTTCAGCATCAACCGTCGCACCATCGGGATAGCCGTGGGCTTTGCTGTCGTTGAGGACGCGGCGATTGCTGATGGTGCCTGCGCTACCATCGAAGTCATAGGCGTAGATGATTTGGTTTTTCGAATCTGAGAAGTAGAAGGTCGCGCCATCGGGTGACCAGCAGGGGCCGTTTGAGACGCCAATGGTCTGTTGCATTTTTTGCGAACTGCCATCAGCCAAGACGCAGAACAGGTTTCCAGTGTCCGCCGTGATGTCGAGGTCTTCGCCCTTGGGCCCGATATTCTGCATCATCGATCCCAACCAGAAACGCCCTTGCGGGTCGCAGGCACCATCGTTCATGCGGTTGTGGGGAATGTTGGCTTCAGGTCTGCAAAATGCTGTTACGGCACCTGATGCGGGGTCAAAATTATAAATCCCGTCTTCACCGCCAACAATGAAACCACCGGATTTTTTCTTGGCGATGGCGCTCAGCAAAAGCTCGGAGAACCAAATTTTATGCTCGCCCGTTGCCGGGGTGAACCGCTGGATGCGGGTGGGTCTTGCAATATCAAGCCACCAGAGGCTTTGGCTTTCGGCATCCCAAAGGCAGCCTTCGCCCAGTTTATCATTGGACGTAATTGCGCAAGTGATGTTTGTGCTCATCAGGTTTTATTAGCGCAGTTTATTTGTAATACAAATGGACAATTACAAAGCTTTAATATTGCGGCGTCTTGCAATGTCACAATTCATGGCCATCTCGAACAGATGGTGCCGGGCCCCTCTGGCGTGATCAATCACGCGATGTCGGAATCATGATCTTGAACCTTTATCATGGAGCCCGGTATGGAGCTGTTTTTAGCGGCCCTCAGCGCTGATTTCTTAGGCACGCCCACTTATTTCTGGTTGATATTTATTGGCATCGTTGTTGCCCTTTTGGCGTTTGACCTTGGCGTCTTACATAAAGAAGACAAGGAAATTTCGGCCAAAGAGAGTTTCGTTCTTTATGCCTGTTATGTTGCCATTGCCGTAGCCTTCGGGGCATGGGTGTGGTGGACAAGAGGCGCGCAATCCGGCCTCGAATTTTATACCGGCTATGTGATTGAACAATCGCTGGCGATGGACAATATCTTCGTCATCGCCACCATCTTCACATACTTTGCCGTACCCCGCGCCTATCAACACCGCGTATTATTCTGGGGCATCATTGGTGCCATTGTCATGCGGGCCATTATGATTGGCTTTGGTGCGGCATTGGTCACGCAGTTCAATTGGATCCTTTATGTGTTTGGTGCCTTCCTGGTGTTCACGGGCATTAAAATGTTCACGGCCACGGATGAAGCGACTGACTTTGACAATAACAAAGTTCTGATCTGGTTGCGCAAGCGCTTCAACATTACCCGCGACTTGCATGGTCATGACTTCACGGTGAAATTGCCAGACCCTAAGACCGGTAAAATTGTAACGTGGCTCACACCTTTGGCGGTGGCTTTGATCCTCGTTGAGTTTGTTGATTTGATTTTCGCTGTCGACTCTGTGCCAGCGATTTTTGCTGTCACGCTTGATCCGTTCATCGTCTACACCTCGAATATTTTTGCGATCTTGGGTCTGCGTTCGCTTTACTTTGCGCTGGCTGCAGCGATGCATCGCTTTAAATATTTGAAGATTTCACTGGCGGTGATTTTGACGCTTGTCGGCATCAAGATTTTCCTCGTGCCAATGGGTGTTAAAGTGGACACTTTGTTCTCGCTGATTTCCACGCTGGGTATTCTGACCGCAGGCATTCTGTACTCGCTGTGGAAGACACGTGATCAAACTGCTTAATCAATAGACACTTGCCTTTTGAAGGTCCGGCGGTATGAACAGCCGGACCTCTTTTGTTTTGGAGAGAATCATATGAAGCAACTTGAACATTTCATCGAAAATATCATCATCTCGGCACGCTGGATTTTGGTGGTGTTTTATGTGGGCCTTGCCGGGGCGCTGGGGCTTTATTCCATTAGCTTCATTCGCAAGCTTTGGGAGTTTGCGTCAAAGGTTTTTGTGATTGAAGAAACCGACGCGATTCTTAAAATTCTCAGCCTTATTGATGCTTCGCTGGTGGCCAGCCTTTTGGTGATGGTGATGATTTCCGGTTACGAGAACTTCGTGAGCCGATTTGATAATGTGGACGAAAAGAGCCAGGAATTGGCATGGCTTGGCAAGATTGATGCAAGCTCACTCAAAATCAAAGTGGCTTCAACCATCGTCGCTATTTCTTCGATCCATTTGCTGCAAGTGTTCTTGAATGCAGATAAATTCACGGACTCGAAGCTGATGTGGCTCACCATCATTCACATGGCATTTGTGTTCTCAGCTTTGTTGCTGGCCTATATCGACCAGGTTATCGTCGGCACTAAAAAATCCAAAGATCTTTCATAGGAAAATTCCATGTCACGCATTGCTTACGTCAACGGTAGTTTTGTCCCAGAGGCAGACGCCAAGGTTTCGATTTTTGATCGTGGCTTTTTATTTGCCGATGGTGTGTATGAAGTGACACCCATCGTGAACGGGAAGTTGGTTGACTATGATGCGCATATGGAGCGCCTGGATCGTTCGCTCAACGAATTGAAGATGGCTTGGCCTTGCAGCAAAGACGCCATGAAGACGATGCATGTTGAGCTGATCAAACAGAACAAGCTGCATGAGGGCATTATTTATATGCAGGTTACGCGTGGCGTGGCTGACCGCATGTTCAACTTTCCAAAAGAAATCACATCATCGCTGGTGGCTTTCCCGCAAGTGATGTCACTGGTTGACAACCCCAATGCCCGCACGGGTGTGAAGGTTGTAACAACGCCTGACATTCGCTGGCTGCGCCGGGATATCAAGTCGATCATGTTGCTGGCACCGGTTTTGGGTAAGCAAGATGCCTATGAAAAAGGTGCGGCTGAGGGTTGGATGGTTGAGGATGGCTTTGTGACCGAGGGCACCTCGTCCAATGCTTACATCATCAAGGACAATGTGGTGATCACACGCCCGTTGTCGAACCGTATTCTGGCTGGCTGCACACGCCGCGCCTTGTTCCGCTTGTCGCAAGAGCATGGTGTGAAAATCGAAGAGCGCTTGTTTACCCCGGAGGAGGCCTATGCGGCTGATGAAGCTTTCCTCACCTCTGCCTCACAATTCGTGATGCCGATTGTGGAAATTGACGGCAAGCGTATTGGCGGTGGACAGCCGGGACCAGTGTCGCGCAAATTGCGCGAATTGTTCCTCGAAGAAGCGCAGGCGTAAGGGACAAGGCGTAGAGGCGCACCCCACCCCGACCCTCCCCACAAGGGGGAGGGAGAAGAATGGGGCAACACTTTTGGCGGTTGATCTGATGTCGCTTTTACTGATTTTGCAACTTGCCTGATGATGTTATGACAGTCACAAATCAGTGAGAGATAGGTATGACGAAAAAACTTTCTGCTGCCCGCTTGGGTGTGGATATTGGCGGCACGTTTACAGACGTCGTCATGGAAATTGGTACAGCGCAATATTCGGCCAAAGTGCTGACCACCTATACGGCCCCTGAAAATGCGATCATTGATGGCATGCATCAGGTTTGTGCCAAGGCTAGTGTATCTCCATCCGTCATCACTCAAATTATTCATGGCACAACATTGGCGACCAATGCTTTGATTGAACGGCGCGGTGCAAAAACCGCTTTGGTCACAACACAAGGTTTTCGTGATGTGATTGAGATGCGCACAGAGTCACGGTTTGAGCAGTATGATTTGAATTTGGTGCTGCCAGAACCATTGTTGCCGCGCCAGTCACGCTATGTTTTGAATGAGCGTATGGGTGCAAAAGGTGATGTCCTCATCGCTTTGCAGCGCTCGGACATTGAGCAACTCGCCGGTGTGTTGAGACAAGCGAAATATGAAAGCATCGCGGTAGGCTTGATCCATTCCTATGCCAATCCCGCCCATGAAAAAATGGTCGGACAAGTGCTGGCCGAAATGCTCCCCGGTGTGATGATTTCGCTGTCGTCTGAAGTGTCGCCGCAGATGCGGGAGTATGAGCGCTTCAACACAGTCGTGGCCAATGCCTTTATCAAGCCGCTGATGAAATCTTATCTTGATCGCCTGGCGATGCGCTTGAAGACGGAAGGTGCGGATTGCCCCATCTTTTTAATGCATTCAGGTGGCGGGATTATTTCGCTGGAGAATGCCGCTGATTTTCCGGTGCGCCTGGTTGAATCGGGGCCTGCGGGTGGAGCGGTGTTTGCCGCAAATATTGCCGCGCGTTACGGCCTTGATAAGGTGTTGTCTTTCGATATGGGGGGTACGACGGCCAAGATTTGTTTGATTAAAAATCAAACACCCAAAACCAGTCGGGTGTTTGAAGTGGCGCGGACGTATCGGTTTAAAAAAGGTTCGGGCATGCCGATTTCGATTCCGGTTATCGATATGGTGGAAATTGGTGCGGGTGGCGGCTCATTGGCGTCGGTTGATGCGATGCGGCAGATACGCGTGGGGCCGCATTCTGCAGGGTCGGAGCCGGGCCCTGCTTGTTATGGGCGGGGTGGAACGCGGCCTGCCGTGACCGACGCGGATTTGGTTTTGGGCAAGCTCGATCCGGACAATTTTGCTGGAGGCTCAATCAAGCTTGATACAGTGGCCTCGCGCAATGCTCTGGCTGATCATGTCGGGAGCGTTCTGCAGCTTGATGATATGACAGCGGCCTTTGGAGTGGCTGAGGTCGTCGATGAAAACATGGCCAATGCGGCGCGGGTGCATGCTGTTGAAAATGGTGAAGACCTTTCAGGCTACACCATGATCGCTTTTGGTGGTGCCGCACCACTGCATGCAGGGCGGCTTTGCGAAAAATTAGGCGTGAAGCGGTGCCTGGTGCCACCCGGTGCGGGTGTTGGTTCTGCCATCGGTTTTCTGCGGGCAGCTTTCAGCTTTGAAGCCAATCGATCCGTTTATATGCGGCTCTCAGATTTTGCGCCGAAGACAATCAAGGCATTGCTGGCGGATTTGGAAAAAGAAGCCACCGGGTTCGTGCGCAATTGCGATGCCAAGGCGAAGATCCTGTCAGAGTTCAAAGTTTATATGCGTTATTCCGGGCAGGGCTGGGAAATTCCAATCGCCTTGACGCGCCAACAAGCAATGAGCCCCGACGTTGCGACATTTCAAAAATTGTTTGAAATTGAATATGAAAAATTGTTTGGGCGCGTCGTCACCGGCATGGATGTTGAAATCACCGTGTGGGCGGTGAATGCCACAACACCGCAGCAGACTGTGACCAAAATCAAAACGCGCAAACTCACAACGAAAATCAAAACATCGGCCAAACGCGGAATTTTTGATGCAGCGAAAAATGGTGTTGTGCAGGCTGGCATTGTGGAACGCATGAGATTGAAAGCCGGTCACGGTCTTCATGGCCCTGCTGCTATCACGGAAGACGAAACCACCATCATCGTGCCAACAAGCCGCAGTGCCGTGGCACAAGCTGATGGTTGCATTGATATTGTTGTGAGGGGGTAAGCCGATGGCCAAACATTCAACAGTACAATTTCAAGTGATGTGGAACCGCCTGATTTCGGTCGTGGAGGAACAAGCGCAAGCTCTGATACGCACGGCCTTTTCAACTTCCGTGCGTGAGGCGGGGGATTTGTCTGCCGGTGTTTATGACCTGAAGGGCCGCATGTTGGCGCAGGCTGTCACGGGAACGCCGGGTCACGTCAATGCCATGGCGGAATCTGTCGGGCATTTCATGCGCCGGATTGGCATGAAGAATATGTTCGAGGGTGATGTGTACATCACCAATGACCCGTGGGAAGGAACAGGCCACTTGCATGACATCACCGTTGTGACGCCGTCCTTCCACAAGGGCAAGCATGTGGGGTTCTTTGCTTGCACAGCACACATCGTTGACATTGGCGGGCGCGGCTTTGGGGCTGATGCAAATTCGGTTTATGAAGAAGGCCTCTATATTCCGATTATGAAATTTGCCACGCGTGGCAAGGTGGATATGACTTTGGTCAACATCATTCGCGGCAATGTGCGTGAACCCGATCAACTGGTCGGTGATGTTTATGCACTGGCAACGTGCAATGAGGTGGGCCACCGCCGTCTCATTGACATGATGCTGGAATTTGGTCTGAAAGATCTGGTCGACGTTGCTGATTTCATTTTGGATAATTCGCGCCGTGCAACGCTTGAACGCATCAATGCCTTGCCGCGCAAAACTGCAGAAGGTGCAATGACCATTGATGGTTATGATCGGCCTGTTGAACTCAAAGTGAAAGTGACGATCTTCAAAGACCGCATTGTCAGTGACTTTACCGGCACATCCAGCATTGATAAGAAGGGCATCAATGTGCCACTGGTTTATACCAAGGCCTATGCCTGCTATGCGTTGAAATGTGCCATTGCGCCTGAAATTCCGAATAACGCAGCGTCGCTTGCACCGTTTGAAGTTGTGGCGCCCGTGCATTCGATTGTGAATGCCGTGCATCCCGCGCCCGTGGCACTGCGCCATGTGATCGGGCATTTTATTCCGGATACGGTTTACAATGCCGTTGATAAAATCCTGCCCAATCTGGTGCCTGTCGAAGGTGCGGGTGCGTTGTGCAATTTCCAAGTCTCAATGCGGCCCCGTATGGATGCGCCTGCGCCAGCGTCGGCGCGGCGTTCGGAAGTGTTGACATTTAACTCAGGTGGTTCAGGTGCAAGGCCCACTTCGGATGGCATGAATTCAACCGCCTTTCCGTCAGGCGTCATGACCATGCCGATTGAAGCCACGGAAAATGCCGGGCCGGTGATTATCTGGCGTAAGGAATTGCGGCCTGACTCGGGTGGTGCAGGAAAATATCGTGGCGGCCTTGGCCAGTTCATGGAAGTGGGGGCGGTTGAGGGACATGAGTTTGACTTTCAAGCCATGTTTGACCGCGTCGATCACCCTGCACGCGGACGTCAAGGGGGCGCAAATGGAGCACCAACGACAATCGCCCGCAGTGATGGCAGCAAAATGCGGGGTAAGGGCAAACAATTTGTACCACATGGGCAGCGCGTGTTTTTAGCCTTTCCGGGAGGTGCCGGTTTTGGCGATGTGGCTGACCGCGATCCGGCTTTGCTGCGGCGAGATGTGGCGCGTGGCTATATTAGCGCTGAAGCGGCAATACGTGATTACGGTATGAGTATTGCAGATGTTGCAGATGTAGAGGACAAAGTGAAAAATGGAATGGCCGTGTGATGCAGGCAAATTACAAACCGCCACTCAAGAAAAACTATGATGTTGTCATCATCGGCGGAGCCATTATGGGATCATCAACGGCGTGGTTTTTGAAAGACAATCTGGACTTTAAAGGCAGCATTCTCGTGGTTGAGCGTGATCCGTCTTACGAAAATTGTGCCACTAATTTTTCCAATTCCTGTATTCGCCTGCAATTCTCAGAACCTCTTAACATTAAGATCTCACAATTTGGGGCTGACTTTATCAAAAACATCCGTCGCTATATGGGCGGTGATGAACGGGTGCCAGATTTACGGATACAAAATTTTGGCTACCTTTATCTGGCCAATAGTCAAGCGGCCGCAGATGTGTTGCGTGAATGCCGTGATGTGCAAGTTGCATTGGGTGCAGGCACGCGCATCTTGTCTGCGCAAGAGATCAAAACTGAGTTTCCATTTTATGAAGTGGAAGATATCGTTGCCGGTAGCATCAACACGGTTGATGAAGGCTATTGGGAAGGCGTTACAGTTTTTGACTGGTTCAAGAAAGTGGCACGTGAACGCGGGGCGGAATATGTCGCCAATGCCGTGGTCGGCCTCCATAAGAATCCGAATGGCGACAATATTGAAAGTGTAGTGCTGGCAACGGGGGAAGTAATCGGGTGTAGCTTTGTCGTGAACGCTTCAGGCACGCGCGGTTCCATCACCGCGAAAATGGCCGGCATCGACATTCCGGTCGAACCAAGGAAGCGCATGTCCTATGTCTTCACGGCGGAAAAACCATTGCAACAATTATTGCCGCTGACGATTGATCCATCGGGTGTGCATTTCCGGCAGGATGGTAAAAGTTCTTACATCGTAGGCGGGCACTCAAGTGAAGATGTCTCGCCCGATCACGATGACTTCTCACTTGATTTATCACTGTGGGAAGATTTTATCTGGCCGACCATGGCAACGCGCATCCCACAGTTTGAGGCTGTGAAAGTCATCCGCGAATGGGCGGGGCATTATGACTATAATGTGCTGGACCAAAATGCCATTCTCGGACCGCACAGTTTCATCAAGAATTTTTTATTCATGAATGGTTTCTCGGGCCACGGCCTGCAACAGTCACCCGCCATGGGGCGCGCCACGGCTGAGTGGATTACCTATGGTGAGTTCCGCACACTTGATATGACGCCATTCAGTTTCCAACGCATCGTTGAAAACCGACCGTTCCTCGAAAAAGCAATTATCTGAAAGACAGAGCTATGAAACGAATTGTTCTTACAGGTGCCGCCGGGCGGCTCGGGTCGTATTTGCGTGAACCGTTGAGCAAGTTGGCGGATGAATTGGTGTCGAGCGATCTGGTTGACGATATCGGCAAGCTTTACGCCGGTGAGCGTTATGTGAAAGCTGATCTTACGCAGTTTGATGCGATATTGGATTTGCTGAAGGGTGCTGACATGGTGGTGCATTTTGGGGCCATCCCGGATGAAGCGCCGTTTGAGGTTTTGTTGGGACCGAATTTTGTGGGTGCTTACAACATCTGGGAGTCCGCTCACCGCAATGGTGTGAAGCGCGTCGTTTACGCCAGCTCGATTCATGCTGTCGGCATGTACCCGAAAACGGAATTCATCGGCACTGATGTGCCGCACCGGCCTGATACGTTTTATGGATTGGCCAAATGTTTTGCTGAAGATTTGGGCCGGATGTATTGGGAGAAGCGCGGCCTCGAAAGCATTCATTTGCGCATTCTCTCATGTGCGCAAGTGACAAGTGCACGGGCCTTGGGTTCATGGCTCTCCTATGATGACCTCATCCATTTGGTGACGCGCAGCATTGAAACACCGATTGTCGGCTTCTCGATTATCTATGGTGTTTCGGACAATGAT
>JAYUQS010000127.1:0-10852 GCA_043756645.1 Hyphomicrobiales bacterium
TTCTGATCCATTCGGCGGCGATTCATTGATGCGCCCTTGGCACCACACAGCAGATGAAATGGGGGCAGCCCGCACCAAGGCCGATGTGATGTTCGATGCGATGAACCTGACGCAGATTGATTATTTCTGCTTCCACGATCGCGACATTGCGCCTGAAGGTGCATCGCTCAAGGAGTCGAATGCCAATGTGACGGCGATGGCCAACTACATCGAAAAGAAGATGGCCAAGTCAAATAAGAAGTTGCTGTGGGGCACGGCCAATGTGTTCTCCAATCGCCGCTTCATGGCAGGTGCTGCGACCAACCCCGACCCTGAGGTGTTCGCTTATGCGGGTGCACAGATCAAGCACGCCATGGACGTGACCAAGGGTTTGGGCGGTGCGAACTACATCATGTGGGGCGGACGTGAGGGTTATGAAACGCTGCTCAACACCAAGATTGGCCATGAGCTTGAAGCGGCAAAGCGCATGTTGTCACTGGTGATCGAATACAAACACAAGATCGGTTTCAAAGGCCCGATCATGATTGAACCAAAGCCACAAGAGCCGACAAAGCATCAATATGATTATGATGTGGCGACGGTCTACTCGCTGATCGCATCCCTTGGCGCGCAGAAGGATGTGAAGGTCAACGTTGAACAGAACCACGCCATCTTAGCGGGCCATACGTTCGAGCATGAAATTGCCTTGGCCTCAGCTCTTGGTATCTTCGGTTCAATCGACATGAACCGCGGTGATTATCAATCGGGTTGGGATACGGACCAGTTCATCGTCAGCGTGCCCGAAATCACATTGGCCATGTTGGAAATCTTGAAGGCCGGTGGCTTCACCACGGGTGGCCTCAACTTTGACGCCAAGATCCGGCGTCAATCATTGGACGCTGATGATCTGCTGCATGCTCATGTCGGATCGATGGATGCCTGTGCGCAAGCTTTGTTGAATGCTGCTGCCATCCTTGAAGAAGGCAAACTCGCTGGCATGATTGATGAGCGCTATGCGGGCTGGTCAACGGCTAAAAACAAAGCCATGCTGGCTGGCAAAGAAAGCTTGGGTGAGATTGCGGCACGGGTTGAAAAAAACAATATCAACCCGCAACCGAAGTCGGGACGACAGGAACGTTTGGAGAATTTGATTAATTCATATTGCTGAAATAATTTCCCTCATCAGCCCTTCGGACACCTTCTCCCGCGCAAAGGGCGGGAGAAGGCAAAATCAAATAGCCTTCTCCCGTTACCTCTAACGGGAGAAGGTGGCCGACAGGCCGGATGAGGGACAATAGACAAAACCCTTGGGAGAATAAAAATATGGCAACAGACATTAAAGGCCCCGGCATTTTTCTGGCACAGTTTGCTGGTGATGCGGCACCGTTCAATTCATTCGACTCCATTACAAAGTGGGCGGGTTCACTCGGCTACAAAGGTGTTCAAGTGCCGACATGGGATGGACGCTTGTTTGATTTACAAAAAGCCGCAACATCAAAAACCTATTGCGACGAGTTAAAAGGCATTGCCAAGAAAAACGGTGTGGAGATCACAGAACTTTCAACCCATTTGCAAGGTCACCTGGTCGCCATTCATCCGGCTTATGATGAAGCGGTTGATGGCTTTGGACCGGCGGCAACACATGGCAACCCGAAGGCACGGCAGGAATGGGCCTGTGAGCAGATTAAGCTTTCGGCTAAAGCTTCAAGCAATCTCGGCATTGCGCGCCAGGTTGGTTTTACCGGCGCTTTGGCGTGGCCGTTCTTGTATCCGTGGCCACCACGTGCGCCGGGTCTTGTCGAAGAAGGCTTTAAGGAGTTGGGCAAGCGTTGGAAGCCTTTACTTGATGTGCTGGATGGTGAAGGTGTGAAGATCGGCTTTGAACTACATCCCGGTGAAGACACTTTTGATGGCGTGACCTTTGAAATGTTCCTGGAAGCAACGGGCAACCACAAAGCTTGCGGCATCAACTATGACCCCTCGCATTTCCTGCTGCAGCAGTTGGACTATGTTGAGTTCATCCACATCTATCACGAGCGGATTTTTGCCTATCACGTGAAAGATGCTGAGTTTAACCCATCAGGCAAGCAGGGCGTTTATTCCGGCTTCCAGAACTGGACCAACCGTGCGGGACGCTTCCGTTCGCTCGGTGATGGTCAGGTGGATTTCTCGGCGATCTTCTCGGCATTGGCGCAACACAATTATGATTCATGGGCGGTGTTGGAATGGGAATGCTGTTTGAAAGACGCTGAACAAGGTGCGCGCGAAGGCGCTCCCTTCATCGAAAGCCACATCATCAAGACAACTGCAAAGGCCTTTGATGATTTCGCAGCAGGCTCAACCGACACCGGCAAGGCGAGACGCATGTTGGGGTTGAAGTAGAGCCAAGTTCAAACACCCCCTCCCGGCTTTGCCGTACTCCCCCACGCTTCGCGCGAGAGAGAAAGTTTTCTCCCTTGGCCGAAGGCCGGGGGAGTACGGCGAAGCCGGGAGGGGGTGTCAAATACAGACAGACTTTGGGAGAAATTTAGAAATGGTTTCAGGACGTACAGAAAAACGCACAGGCCGCATTCGGTTAGGGATGGTCGGTGGTGGACAGGGTGCTTTTATTGGCGCTGTACACCGCATCGCTGCGAGGCTCGATGATCAATATGAATTGGTTGCGGGTGCTTTGTCGGCTGATCCCCAAAGAGCTGCGGCATCAGCGGTTGATTTGGGATTGGATGCTTCACGCTCTTATGGCTCGTTTGAAGAGATGGCAAAGGCGGAAGGCAAACGTGCCGATGGCATCGAGGCTGTGGCCATTGTCACGCCAAACCATGTGCATGTTCCTGCAGCGAAGGCTTTTATCAATGCTGGCATCCACGTGATTTGCGACAAGCCGCTGGCTCTGAATTTGAAAGAGGCAAAGTCGCTTGAAGCTTTACTGGCAAAAAAGAAGAACACGATTTTCGCCGTCACTCATAACTACTCAGGCTACCCGATGATCCGTCAGGCCAAGGAAATGATCGCGAATGGTGAGCTTGGTGATATCCGTGTTGTGCAAGGCGAATACCCGCAAGACTGGTTGACAACAGCGCTCGAAAAAACCGGACAGAAGCAAGCGGCATGGCGCACCGACCCTAAGCGTTCGGGTGCAGGTGGTTGCGTTGGCGATATTGGTACGCACACCTATCAATTGATGTGCGATGTGTCGGGACTTTCACTTGCTGAAATTTCCTGTGACCTCACCTCTTTCGTGAAGGGCCGCTTACTTGATGACAACGTCAACGCGATGTTGCGCTTCAAAGGTGGCGCCAAAGGCATGCTGTGGGCCAGCCAAGTGGCACCCGGCAATGAGAATGGTTTGAAGCTCCGCATCTATGGCACCAAGGGTGGTTTGGAGTGGACGCAGGCTGACCCCAATTACCTCTGGTACACGCCGTTCGGCGAGCCGAAGCGTTTGATCACCCGTGGTGGTGTAGGTTCGGGTGCTGCTGCAGGCCGCATGACACGTGTGCCGCCCGGCCACCCGGAAGGTTATCTCGAAGGCTTTGCCAATGTCTATTCGGAAGTGGCAAAGGCCATCATTGCTGCCCGTTCTGGCAAGAAAGCGGATAAGGACGTGAGCTTTCCCGGCATCAAGGACGGCGTTGAGGGCATGGCCTTTATCGAAGCCTGCGTAAAGTCGTCCAAGGCCAATGCCAAGTGGGTGAAGGTGTGATTTGATCCCCTCATCCGCCCTCTCGGGCACCTTCTCCCGTTAGAAGAAACGGGAGAAGGCTCATAACAAATGCCTTCTCCCGCAATTCGCGCGGGAGAAGGTGGCCGAAGGCCGGATGAGGGACATCCGGCACACTCTTCCCATCCCCGAAATTTGCCCTATAAGGCCAGTCCGCATCGCAAGGACCAGCTGACATGACCGAGATTCCCGTCAACGAGACCGCCCGTATTCTCTCTGAAGCACTGCCGTTTCTGCAGCGTTATGATGATCAGATTATCGTCGTCAAGTTTGGCGGGCATGCCATGGTTGATCAAAAACTCGCCAGTCAGTTTGCGCGCGATATGGTGATGCTGAAAGTGTGTGGCTTGAACCCCATTGTCGTTCACGGCGGCGGCCCGCAAATCAACAAAATGTTGGACAAGCTCGCGGTAAAGCCCGAGTTCCGTGAAGGCTTGCGCGTGACGGATGATGAGACCATGGCAATCGTCGAAATGGTGCTGGCAGGCTCGATCAATAAATCCATTGTCGCTTCCATTCAGCAGGCCGGCGGCAAGGCCATTGGCATTTCCGGCAAAGACGGGAACCTGTTGATTGCTGAACGCTACACCAAGAAAAAGAAAGACCCGGTGACGGGTGAAGAAACCATCATTGATTTTGGCCAGGTGGGAGAACCTGCCCGCGTCAATGCTGAAATTCTTTATACCATCATGAAGAGCGATGCCATTCCGGTGGTAGCGCCGGTCGGTATTGGTTGGGATGGCGACACCTATAACGTCAATGCGGATACGGCAGCGGGAGCGATTGCGACTGCCACAGGTGCAAAACGCCTCTTACTGCTCACCGATGTGGCGGGGGTGCTCGACAAAAACAAGGAATTGATCAGCGAGTTGAAAATTGGAGATGTCCAGCAATTGGTGGATGAAGGCACCATCACCGGCGGCATGATTCCGAAAATCGAAAGTGCGGTTTCTGTCGTTGAGTCCGGCGTTGAGGGTGTGATTATTTTGGATGGCCGCGTGCCACATTCTGTATTGCTGGAACTTCTCACCCCGCACGGCGTTGGCACGCGTATTTCACGGTCGGGCGTATGAAGAGTTTCAATCACGTCGACACCTGGGTCTTCGACCTCGACAACACACTTTACCCGGCGTCATGCCGCTTGTTTGATCAGATTGATGTGAAGATGGGCGAGTTCGTTTCAAACCTGATGAATGTTCCCTATGCCGAAGCCAAAACGATGCAGAAGCAGTTGTTTTATAAGCATGGCACCACGTTGCGGGGCTTGATGCAGGAACACGGATTGAAGCCCGAAGGTTTTTTGGATTACGTCCACAACATCGACTATTCACCAATTGCGGCTGACGCAGATTTGGCGCGAGAGCTGCAAAAACTGCCGGGACGCAAACTTGTGTTTACCGCAGGCACGGTTGATCATGCCACGCGCGCCATGGACCGTTTGGGTGTGACGCATTTGTTTGATGATATTTTTGATATTGTTCATGCAGACTACGTGCCAAAGCCTCAGCGCCCGCCCTACGAGGCTTTTATAAAGCGTCACAATGTCGACCCTCAGCGCAGCGCCATGTTCGAAGACATTGCCCGCAATTTGGAAGTGCCCCATGACATGGGCATGGTCACCGTCTTGGTGTCACATCAAGACAATGACAGTGCCAAACATTTGAACGAGATCAACAATGGCGTTCATATTCACCACACCACAGAACACCTCTCTCACTTCTTGCAGACAGTAACAGGACCAAGATCATGAAGAACGCACAAGCCATTATTGAACAAGCCTGGGAAGACCGTGCTGAAGTATCGCTGAAGACCAAAGGCAACACCCGTAAAGCCGTTGAGTTTGCCTTGAACCAACTCGATTCCGGCAAACAACGTGTCGCCGAAAAAATCGATGGCGAATGGCAGGTCAATCAATGGCTGAAAAAAGCCGTGCTGTTGTCCTTCCGCCTGAATGACATGGAACTCATCAAGGGCGGCCCCGGCACGTCGAAATGGTGGGATAAGGTGCCTTCGAAGTTTGAAGGGTGGACAGCCAAGGATTTCCGCGCCGGTGGTTTCCGCGCTGTGCCCAACTGTGTTGTGCGCAAGTCTGCCTACATTGCACCGGGCGCGATTTTGATGCCGTCTTTTGTAAACCTTGGCGCCTATGTTGATTCCGGCACCATGGTGGACACGTGGGTCACCGTCGGTTCTTGTGCACAAATTGGCAAGAACGTTCACCTGTCGGGCGGCGTTGGCATTGGCGGCGTGTTGGAACCCATGCAGGCAGGTCCTACCATCATTGAAGACAATTGTTTTATTGGTGCCCGCTCCGAAGTGGTTGAAGGCGTCATTGTGGGTGAAGGCTCGGTGATTTCCATGGGCGTGTTTATTGGCCAATCCACCAAAATCATCGACCGCGCCACAGGCGAAGTCCACATGGGCAAAGTCCCGCCCTATTCGGTTGTGGTGTCAGGCTCATTGCCGCAAAAACCTTTTGCCGATGGTTCACCTTCGCCGTCGCTTTATTGCGCTGTGATTGTCAAGCGCGTCGATGAAAAAACCCGTTCCAAAACCTCCATCAATGAATTGTTGCGGGATTAATTGAGTGCGTTAAATTGCAACGCGGGGCAACACTAAACGGAGGACGATATGAATCTTCAAACTTTTTTATCATTCGAGGGCCGTAGCCCGCGTAAAACCTTTTGGCTGAGTTTGCTGGTGATGTTGATCATCAGCTGGATATTACAATTGATTGTCTTTGCCATTTTTGGCGGCAGCATGATGAGTATGGATCCTAACGCCTCGCCAGAGGCGCAAAAGGCAGCAATGAATGGCATGTGGCTTCCACTCGGTATCGTCATTCTTTTAACCCTGTGGCCATCTCTGGCGATTTATGCAAAGCGCTGGCATGATCGCAATAAATCCGGCTGGTGGTCACTCATCATGTTTGTGCCGATCATCGGGGGCATTTGGATGTTAATTGAACTGGGCTTTCTACGGGGCACTGAAGGTGAAAACCGTTATGGTGCAGACTCAATCGCCGACTGATTTTTCAAACAACTGAAAACTGCCCGGTCCTCTATGGCCGGGCATTTTTTATTTCATCCTGATTTCATTTGAGATAGTTTTCACGTAAACTTGTTTTGCAACTGCCCGCAAGAGGACGCTCGCTGCCATGACCCCGTCGACACTCACCGTCCTCAAAGAATTGAAAGCCCATGCCAAGGCGGGGCTGCCGGATATGCGCAAGGCTTTTGCCAAAGGAGATCGCTTCACGGAGTTCTCAGCAACGCAGGCTGATATGCTGCTCGACTATTCGAAAACCCAAGTCACCGCCAAAACCATGCGCCTGCTCAATACACTGGCGAAAGCCGCAGACGTTGAGGGCAAGCGCGATGCCATGATGCGGGGCGATGTGATCAACACCACTGAAGGCCGCGCCGTTTTGCACACGGCTTTGCGCCGCCCGAAATCTGAAATCGTCATGGTGGCGGGTCACAACGTGGTGCACGACGTGCATGATGTTTTGGAAGCCATGGCCCGCTTTGCCACCGACATCCGCAAAAGCAAAATCACAGATGTTGTAAACATTGGTATCGGCGGATCGGACTTAGGACCTGCAATGGCCACACTTGCGCTCGCCCCCTATCACGACGGCCCACGTTTGCATTTTGTGTCGAATGTGGACGGCGCGCATATTGCTGACACGTTGAAAACTCTAAACCCCGAAACCACGCTGTTTCTGGTGGCTTCCAAAACCTTCACAACAATTGAAACCATGACCAATGCCAAAACCGCAAGGGCTTGGGTGGCCGAAGCTTTGGGTGAAGCAAATATTGGTGAACACTTTGCCGCCATTTCAACAGCCATCGACAAGGTCAAAGCCTTTGGTGTTGCCGAAAACCGCATCTTCGGCTTTTGGGATTGGGTGGGTGGGCGTTATTCACTCTGGTCGGCCATCGGGCTCTCCGTCATGCTGGCCATTGGTCCGCATCATTTCTATGACATGCTCAAGGGTGCGCATGCCATGGATGTGCATTTTGCCAAAGCCAAGCCCATGGAAAACCTGCCCATGCTGATGGGGCTCCTTGGGGTCTGGCATCGCAATGCCTGTGGGCTGCCGTCCCGTGCGGTCATCCCCTATGATCAACGCTTACTGCGCTTGCCTGCTTATTTGCAGCAACTTGATATGGAATCAAACGGCAAGCGCGTTACGGCCAAGGGCGATGTGGCGAAAAACGATACCGGTCCCGTGGTCTGGGGTGAACCCGGCACCAATGGTCAACACGCCTTTTTTCAATTGCTGCACCAAGGCACCACGGTCATACCGGTAGAATTTTTGATCGCAGCACAACCCCATGAAAAAGATATGGCTGTGCATCATGATTTGCTGCTGGCCAATTGCCTCGCTCAATCGCAAGCCTTAATGCAAGGCCGCACTTTAAAAGAGGCCATGGCCCAGCTTATTGCGCAGGGAAAGACCAAGGAAGACGCCAAGCGTTTGGCCTCGCACAAAATGTTCACTGGAAACCGCCCCTCCATCACCCTTGCTTACAAAAAACTCGACCCCCACACCTTTGGCCGTCTCATCGCATTGTATGAGCACCGCGTTTTCGTTGAAGCCGCCATTTGGGATATCAACGCCTTTGACCAATGGGGCGTCGAACTGGGCAAGGAACTGGCGACAGGCCTGCAGCCCGTTATTGAAGGCAAACGCGGCCTCGATGGCCTTGATGCGTCAACGGCTGGCTTGGTCAGGCATTTGAGGAGTTAAGCGCGGTTGTAGATGTCATCATAGCGGATGATATCGTCTTCACCCAGATAGTCGCCAAACTGCACTTCGATAATGTCGACTTGCCGCGTGCCAAGATTTTCCAGACGATGCTTGGCCCCCAGTGGGATATCGACGGATTGGCCCCGGCTCAGCGTCAAAACAGCGTCATCTACTGTGACGGTGGCGGTACCATTGACCACCGTCCAATGTTCGGACCGGTGCTTATGGCTTTGCAGCGAAAGCCGACCGGCGGGGTTTACGGTGATGCGCTTCACTTTGAAGCCAGTTTGTTCGTCGAGCACATAGAATGCGCCCCATGGTCTGGTTTCGTGGTACATGTCTTCTCTATAATGCCTGAGAGGTCAAAGCTCAAAGCTCAAAGCTGGAATTGACCTTTACCCCGCTTCATGTCTATAAGCCCGCTCAAAGGCTCAGGGGTAACCCTCGGCATAACCGTTTCCGGCTGACCCGGTGTCGGGTCACGTTCACTTTATAGGATTTTCAATGGCCAATACTTCCTCTGCCAAAAAGGCAACCCGCGTTTCAGCCCGCCGCACCACCATCAACAAGAATCGCACCAGCTTGGTGCGCACCACGGTGCGTAAAGTTGAAGAAGCCATCACATCAGGCAAAAAAGCCGATGCTGAAGCAGCGCTGAAGGTGGCTCAACCGCAACTGGCCCGCGGTGCCCAAAAGGGTATTTTGCACAAGAACACGGCCTCACGTAAGGTTTCACGCCTCGCAGCACGCGTGAAAGCAATGACTGCATAAAGTTCCATTCAATTTGCCTGATCGTATTTCAGGTAAACCAATGTGACGGCCGCTGAAGACATTCAGCGGCCTTTTATTTTGTCCGGACGCGGATGAAAATGTTAAATTTTATCATTATTTTACAATATGTTAGCGGGTTATCCGCAGACATAGGTGAAGCAGGCGATCAACCGTCGACGGGCAATTTGCGTCAAGCGGATTCTTTTTTTTAATTGTTATGGCAATGTTCGCTTCGGCTCATTCCAGATTCATCTGGGGATTTCAGTGACTTAAGGCAATTGTCTCATGAGACAATTAGGAAGGTTCAAGCCCAATCTCGATCATCCGTATACAGAAGGTCGGAATTTTCATTGCGACCCCGGCAATGGACCTCCTAGGTTCAGCTCATGCCATTAGGCGCTAGGGGCAACGAAAGCGCTAAAAATGGTGGGAACGGCGTAATGGCGGGTGGGGCAGCCCGTCACAGTAAGCTCAAGATCGGCAATCGCAGTGATGGTTATCCTTTGTGGGTTTCTATCTACCTTGTCGCGTCAAAAACCCGTGAAACCCCCATGGTTTTGCGGAGAGCAAACTTGCGCTGACAAACATGCTGCGGGGGCGGCACAGAAAAACATGCGGCAACGCAATTTTGAAGTGGAATGAAAAGTGACTGAGCCAATACAGACAATCGCGGGCGGGGAAGCCACAACACTTAATTTCTCGATGAATAGCTTGAAAGCAAGCTGGCAGAAAATCATGGGGCGCTTGCGGGTTGAACTTGGCGATGACCTGTTTAATAGTTGGTTTGGCCGCGTTGATCTGGAAGCCTGCGCCCAAGGCCTGTTGGTGGTCTCAGTTCCAACACGGTTTTTGAAGAGTTGGATTGAAAGTCATTACCTGATCAAATTACGAAAGATTGCTGAAAGCGAAATTGGGCCGTTAACCGCTGTGCAAGTGCGGGTGCGCCAACAGGGTGCACCTGTTGTCCAGGGTCAACGGCCACAGCCGACGTCGGTTAAAACCACTTCAGATGACGTTGTGCGTCAACGCCCCGTCACCTTGCCGTCATTGGTGAATGACAAAAACTTGACTTTAGATGAAGGTCAGACCTTCGAAAGTTTCATGATTGGCCCTTCCAATCAATTGGCCCACGCTGCAGCCCAACGTGTGGCCCACGCCGCGCCAGGAGCCGCATTAGGCTTTAATCCGCTCTATATTCATGCTGCAGCAGGCCTGGGCAAAAGCCATCTTTTGAACGCTATCGCTCAACGCATCCGGGCTCAAGGCGGCACGCGCCGGGTTTTGATGTTAACGGCTGAACGCTTTATGTATGGCTTCATTCAAGCCGTGCGCCAACGCGACACGCTGTCATTCAAAGATCAATTTAATGAAATCGATGTCTTGTTGATTGATGACTTCCAATTCTTGCAAGGCAAAGCCATTCAGCAGGAATTCTGTCACGCCTTTAACTCGCTGGTAGATCAACGCCGCCAGGTGGTGATTGCCGCAGATGTACCACCTTCCCAACTTGATGCGATTGACCAGCGTATGCGCTCACGCATGATGGGTGGTCTTGTGATTGATATCGAAGCGCCAGATGAAGAGTTGCGCCATAAAATTGTGAAAGTACGTTATGAGCAGATGCT
>JAYUQS010000128.1:0-10725 GCA_043756645.1 Hyphomicrobiales bacterium
TTCATCCGCTTATACTTGCCGCACAGGCACTCATAATCCTTCACCGGACCAAAGATGCGCGCGCAGAACAGGCCGTCACGCTCTGGCTTGAACGTGCGATAGTTGATGGTTTCTGGCTTTTTGATTTCGCCAAACGACCAACTGCGGATTTTTTCTGGCGACGCGATGCCGATCTGGATCTGGTCGAATGTCTCGACCTTAGCGACGGGATTGTTGAATTTGGAAAGTTCGTTCATGTTCTTTTCCTTAAGAGCCAATCAGGTGAGGCGATTAGCCCGGTAAATTTCGTGCAAGAGCGGAAGAGCCGGGGGCGGTGTTGCCACCGCCCGCCATTTTTATTCCGCTGCCTCGGCAAAGCCTTCATCGTCTTCGACCACATCGTGCGATTTCAGATCAACGTTAAGGCCCAGCGAGCGCATTTCTTTCACGAGGACGTTAAAGCTATCGGGGATACCAGCTTCAAAGCTGTCATCGCCCTTAACAATGGCTTCGTAAATCTTCGTGCGGCCAACGACATCATCAGACTTCACCGTCAGCATTTCTTGCAAAGTATACGCAGCGCCATAGGCTTGCAGCGCCCAGCATTCCATTTCACCAAAGCGCTGACCGCCAAACTGCGCCTTACCACCCAGCGGCTGCTGCGTGACGAGCGAGTATGGACCAATCGAACGGGCGTGGATCTTGTCGTCGACCAAATGGTGCAGCTTCAACATATAGATGTAGCCCACAGTCACTTGACGGTCGAACTTGTCGCCGGTCTTGCCGTCATACAGATCAATCTGACCCGATGTTGCAAGTCCTGCATCCGTCAACATTTTGGCGATGTCAGCTTCATTGGCACCATCAAACACAGGCGTTGCAATCGGCACACCCTTGCGAAGACCCTCAGCGTACTCAACGATCTGATTGTCGTCGAGCGCATCAAGCTCAGCATTGTTGCCATAGATCGCATGCAGACCATCACGCACCGGCTTCGACTTCTGGGTGTCTTTGTAGACTTCCAGCATCTGGCCAATCTTCTTGCCCATGCCAGCACAGGCCCAACCCAAATGGGTTTCCAAAATCTGACCGACGTTCATGCGCGAAGGCACGCCGAGCGGGTTCAACACGATGTCAACAGGTTGACCATCTGCCAGATATGGCATGTCTTCCTGTGGCACGATGCGCGAAACCACACCCTTGTTACCGTGACGTCCGGCCATCTTGTCGCCTGGCTGAATCTTGCGCTTCACAGCAACAAAGACTTTTACCATTTTCATAACGCCTGGTGGCAATTCATCACCGCGTTGCAGCTTCTCAACCTTGTCGAGGAAGCGGCTTTCGAGGTTCTTCTTGGATTCGTCGTATTGCACTTTCATGGCTTCGAGCTCGGCCATGTTCTTGTCGTTGCCAAGGGTAATGTTCCACCATTGCGAACGTGGCACATCATCAAGCTGGGTAGCAGAAATCTTGCCGTCCATCTTGTGTCCGCGTGGGCCAGCAGTTGCCACCTTGCCGTTGAGGAAGTCCTTCAAGCGACCGAAAGAATTACGATCAAGGATTGCGAGTTCGTCGTCGCGGTCTTTTGCGAGACGTTCGATTTCTTCGCGCTCGATCGAAACCGCACGTTCGTCCTTATCCACACCGTGGCGGTTGAACACGCGCACTTCAACAACTGTACCCGAAACGCCGGGCGGCAGCTTCAATGAGGTGTCACGCACGTCAGAGGCTTTTTCACCGAAGATGGCGCGCAGAAGTTTTTCTTCTGGTGTCATCGGTGACTCACCCTTTGGCGTAATCTTGCCAACAAGAATGTCACCCGGCTTCACTTCAGCGCCGATGTAAACAATGCCTGCTTCGTCCAGATTACGGAGCGATTCTTCACCGACGTTTGGAATATCGCGGGTGATTTCTTCAGGCCCCAACTTGGTGTCACGCGCCATCACGTCAAATTCTTCGATGTGGATAGAGGTGAACACATCGTCTTTTACGATGCGTTCAGACAACAGAATGGAGTCTTCGAAGTTGTAACCATTCCAAGGCATAAACGCGACCAGCACGTTTTGGCCGAGCGCAAGATCACCCAATTCCGTCGACGGACCGTCAGCGATAATTTCGCCAGCTTGTACCACGTCACCCACACGCACCAGCGGACGCTGATTGATGCAGGTTGATTGGTTCGAGCGTTGGAACTTCGACAATGTGAAAATGTCAACACCGGGTTTTGTTGGATCGGTTTCTTCTGTCGCGCGGATCACGATGCGCTTGGCGTCTACCTGGTCGATGATGCCAGTGCGGCGTGCGGTGATCGCAGCACCGGAGTCACGGGCCACTACACTTTCCATGCCGGTGCCAACCAAAGGTGCAGATGAACGCACCAAAGGAACGGCCTGACGTTGCATGTTCGAGCCCATCAAGGCGCGGTTGGCGTCGTCGTTTTCAAGGAACGGAATGAGAGCAGCAGCAACCGAAACGATTTGCTTTGGCGAAACGTCAGCATAGTCAACGCGGTCGGCAGGCACCGGCAACACGTCACCAGACTTACGCACCAGAACCATTTCGTCGGCAAACTTGCCATCTTTGGTCAAAGCCACGTTGGCTTGCGCGATGTAATATTTGCCTTCTTCAATAGCCGACAGATACTTCACGTCATTGGTCACTTTGCCATCAACGACCTTGCGGTAAGGCGTTTCGATAAAGCCATACTTGTTCACGCGGGCATAGGTCGCCAGCGAGTTGATCAGACCAATGTTCGGACCTTCCGGCGTTTCAATCGGGCAGATGCGACCATAATGCGTTGTATGAACGTCGCGGACTTCAAAGCCAGCACGTTCACGCGTCAAACCACCAGGTCCAAGTGCCGAAAGACGGCGCTTGTGGGTGATTTCAGACAATGGATTGGTTTGGTCCATGAACTGCGAAAGCTGCGACGAACCAAAGAATTCACGCACGGCAGCCGCAGCAGGCTTTGCGTTGATCAGATCATGCGGCATCACGGTGTCGATATCAACCGATGACAAGCGTTCCTTGATTGCACGCTCCATGCGCACGAGGCCCAAGCGATATTGATTTTCCATCAACTCACCAACAGAACGCACACGACGATTGCCCAAATGGTCGATATCATCGACTTCGCCCTTTGAATCGCGCAAGTTGTGAAGAACCTTGATGACTTCAAGAATATCTTCCTTGCGCAAAACGCGCTCGGTATCAGGCACGTCCTGTTCAAGACGCATGTTCATTTTCACGCGGCCAACCGCCGAGAGATCATAACGCTCTTGGTCAAAGAACAAGCCATTGAACAGCGCTTCCGCACCTTCACGTGTTGGTGGTTCGCCAGGGCGCATGACGCGATAAATTTCAATGAGTGACTGCTCGTAGGATTCAACCTTGTCAGCCTTCAACGTGCTGCGAACATATCCACCGGTGTTGATGTGGTCGATGTCGAGAATGTTGAGCTCTTTATAGCCCTGCTCTTTCAGCGCGGCCAAAGACTTGTCGGTGATTTCGTCACCGGCTTCAGCGTAGATTTCACCGGTTTCGGTGTTGACCAATTCGTCAGCCAAGTATTGGCCGTAAAGGTCTTCGTCCTTGGCCAACAATTCAGTCGTGCCATCTTCAGCGATCTTGCGGGCCAAGCGTGGGGTAATCTTCTTACCAGCTTCAACAACAACTTGACCGGTCTTTGCATCGATCAAATCTGTTTGTGGCTTTATGCCCTTGAAGCGATCAGCGCTGTAAGGTGTGGTCCAGCCGTCTTTCACCATCTTGTGGGGAACAGACTTGTAGAACGAGTGCAGAATTTCTTCGCCCTGCATGCCCAAAGCGTAAAGCAATGTGGTCACCGGCAGCTTACGACGACGGTCGATACGCGCGAAAATCATGTCCTTGTGGTCGAACTCAAAGTCGAGCCATGAACCACGATACGGAATAACGCGGGCGGCAAACAGGATCTTGCCCGATGAATGGCTCTTGCCTTTGTCGTGATCGAAGAACACGCCTGGCGAACGGTGCATTTGCGAAACGATAACGCGCTCAGTGCCATTCACAACAAAGGTGCCGTTCTTGGTCATGAGCGGAATATCGCCCATGTAAACGTCTTGTTCCTTGATGTCCTTTACAGACTTCGCTTGGGTGTCTGGATCAATTTCAAACACGATCAGGCGCAGCGTCACTTTCAATGGTGCAGCGAATGTCATGCCGCGTTGTTGGCATTCATCCACATCGAATTTTGGTTGTTCAAATTCATAGCGCACGAATTCTAACACGGCTTGACCGGCGAAATCCGTGATCGGGAATACCGATTTGAAAACCGATTGCAGACCATCATTCAAGCGGCCACCAGCAGGTTCTTTCATCTGCAGGAACTGCTCGTAAGATTCGCGTTGAACCTCAATGAGGTTCGGCATTTCGGCAACTTCGATTGCCTTGCCAAACACTTTGCGGATGCGTTTGCGGCTTGCAATGGTACGGGTATCGGCCATGTATTTTTTCCCTGTCTTCTCTCTACGTTTAATCCGCCCCAATAGACGAACCGAACGGCTTGCTCGAAGGCCCCTGCGTCAATAGGCCATCAACCAAACCGTTACAAACAAATTTCCTCTGAGACCGTCATTCCGGCGAAAGCCGGAAGCTTTTCGAGAAAGACTCCGGCTTTCGCCGGAGTGACGCTCTGAGTGGAGAGGTGCGGGTTAACCCCGCACCTCAAACCAATTACTTCAGCTCAACCTTGGCACCAGCCGCTTCGAGCTTCTTCTTCATGTCTTCAGCGTCTTTCTTGTTGACGCCTTCCTTCACGGCCTTTGGAGCGCCTTCAACGAGGTCCTTGGCTTCCTTCAGGCCGAGGCCTGTGATTGCGCGAACTTCTTTGATCACTTCAATTTTCTTATCGCCAGCGGCGGTAAGCATGACTGTGAATTCAGTCTTTTCTTCAGCAGCGGCAGCAGCTGGACCAGCGGCGGCAGCAGCAGCAACTGGAGCAGCGGCGGAAACGCCCCACTTTTCTTCCAACATCTTGGACAGCTCAGCAGCTTCCAAAACTGTCAATGCGGACAGGTCGTCTACGATTTTGGCGAGATCAGCCATGTGAGTTACTCTCTTTTCTAAAGTCGGTTGTTAAGGTTTCAACAAATGCAAAAATTACTTGGTAGCATAAGCATTGAAGACGCGTGCCAATTGGCCGGCCGGAGCCGCCAGAACGCCAGCGATTTTCGTCGCAGGAGCCTGAATAAGACCAATAAGCTTGCCCCGGAGCTGATCCAGCGAGGGCAGTTCTGCAAGTGCTTTAACGCCATTGGCATCCATCACGGTCTTGCCGAGCGAGCCGCCGAGAACCACGAGTTTTTCGTGGGTCTTTGCGAAGTCAGCAACAACCTTTGGTGCCGCAACGGGATCTGATCCGTAAGCCACCATGGTGGGGCCTTCGAACAGATTTGAAATTCCGTTGGCGTCAGTGCCTTCAAGAGCAATTTTTGCAAGACGGTTCTTCACAACCTTAATGGTTGCGCCCGCCTTGGCCATCTTGTTCCGCAGGTCGAGGACCTGGTTCGCAGTCAAGCCTTTGTTGTGGGCCACCACGATCACGCCAGCGGTTTTAGCCACTTCGTTGAACGTCGCGACGAGCTGTTTTTTCTCAGCTTTTTCCACGTGCTCTTCTCCATTTAGGTGATCAGGGTTGCCCCGTCACACCGGTTTGACCTGATGGAAACTTGTGTCTCCATCGTTCTTAGCCTGTCCCCTGCTCCCTCTAATGA
Source organism: Hyphomicrobiales bacterium (assembly GCA_043756645.1). Lineage (GTDB taxonomy): Bacteria > Pseudomonadota > Alphaproteobacteria > Rhizobiales > Aestuariivirgaceae > Aestuariivirga. Next base: position 5,733 of record JAYUQS010000128.1, read on the forward strand.
GAGCGCGAGGTTTGTCTGAGGTCTCAACCGACTCTTTGCTTTCATTCGAAAGCGCGAAACTGTTTTGACCCATCTCATGCTGGCTTTCATGATTAAGCTGATGTCACCATCAGCGCCGGCAATCTCGGACAGGACCGCCGGAATGCTTTCGCATTCTCGGCAATCATGCGCGAGGGCTCAACGCCCTCGTGCATGAAACTCTTTAAGCAACACCCAGTGTCGATTGGTCCAGCTTCACGCCGGGGCCCATCGATGACGACACGGATACCTTCTTGACGTAGGTACCCTTGGCGCCTGCTGGCTTTGCCTTGTTCACGGCATCCACAAATGCCTTGATGTTTTCAGCGATTTTTTCAGCCGAGAATGAGGCTTTGCCCACACCGGCCTGCACGATGCCTGCCTTTTCAACGCGGAATTCCACTGCACCGCCCTTGGCTGCTTTCACAGCTGCGGTCACATCCATGGTTACGGTGCCAACTTTCGGGTTCGGCATCATGTTACGTGGGCCGAGCACCTTACCCAGACGGCCAACAAGGCCCATCATGTCAGGTGTGGCGATACAACGATCAAAGTCAATCGTGCCTTTGTTGACGATTTCAAAAAGGTCTTCAGCGCCGACAACGTCAGCACCGGCCTTGCGGGCTTCATCAGCCTTGGCACCCTTGGCGAACACACCAACGCGAACTGTACGGCCCGAACCATTTGGAAGTGCGCATACGCCGCGCACCATTTGGTCAGCGTGACGTGGGTCAACACCAAGGTTCATTGACACTTCGATGGTTTCATCGAATTTGGCAACCGCACGTTCCTTGATCAGCTTCACCGCTTCATCAAGGCCATAGGCCTTCGAACGGTCAAGCCCTTCGCGGGTCTTTTGAATACGTTTTGCAAGCTTTACCATGGTCTTAAGCTCCCTCAACTTCGAGGCCCATCGAACGGGCTGAACCTGCGATTTCCTTCGCAGCGGCTTCAAGATCACGAGCGTTCATGCCTTGGATCTTCATGCCAGCAATTTCGCGGCATTGGTCCATGGTCACTTTGCCTGCAATTGTTTTGCCTGGTTCTTTCGAACCGGCAGTAATTTTCGCAGCCTTCTTCAAGAAGAATGAGGCTGGTGGCGCCTTCATTTCAAACGTGAAGGACTTGTCTTGGAATGCAGTGATCACGACTGGAACAGGTGAACCTGGTTCCATCTTCTGCGAGGCAGCGTTAAACGCTTTGCAGAATTCCATGATGTTCAAACCGCGCTGACCGAGCGCCGGGCCGATTGGTGGCGAAGGATTCGCCTGTCCAGCCGGAACTTGCAGCTTAATATAGCCGACAACTTTCTTAGCCATTTTATCCCTCTTTCAAGGTTAGTGGTTGGGTTTTGAGGCCTCCCACGGGTTCATTTACTCTTCACCTCTCCCGCAAGCGGGAGAGGACGGCGCATTAGCGCCAGGTGAGGGAAGTCAAACAACGGCCCTCATCCGTCTCGGGCTTTCGCCCTCGCCACCTTCTCCCGCAAGTGGGAGAAGTGAATTGGTTATCTCATCTTCTCAACTTGGCCATATTCCAACTCGACCGGCGTTGGCCGACCGAAAATCGAAACGGCCACTTTGAGACGTGAGCGTTCTTCATCAACTTCTTCAATTTGGCCCGTAAACGAGGCAAACGGTCCATCAGCCACTTTGACCTGCTCACCGATTTCGAAGTGAATGGTGGTTTTGGGCTTCTCAACGCCTTCGGCCACCTGATTGAGGATGCGATTGGCTTCCACATCTGAAATCGGCACAGGCTTCAAGCCTGATCCGAGGAAGCCGGTAACCTTTGGCGTGTTCTTGATCAAATGGAACACTTCGTCGGTCAAATCGACCTTGACGAGAACATAACCCGGGAAGAACCGGCGCTCGCTTTTGATGCGGCGACCACGACGGATTTCCACCACTTCTTCGGTCGGAACGATAATCTGTTCAAACATGTCGTCCAGACGCTTCTGAACAACCTGCTTCTTGATGTCTTCCATCACCTTTTTCTCAAAGTTCGAGTAGGTGTGAACGATGTACCAGCGCTTAGCCATATTTAATGGGTCTTCCTTGCCTCAGAAAAAACTACCGGAATAAACTAAAAAGGCCGCCCTTAATTATGCCTTCAACAACGGCGTAATTCAGAACAGCATCGACACCCAGAAAAAACAGACTGGCGACAACAACCATGATCATCACCATGATTGTCGACACCACCAACTCACGGCGCGATGGCCACGACACTTTACGGGACTCGTCGCGGACTTCTTGAAGAAACTCGACGGGGTTGGTTTTGGCCATTGTGTTCCTTTAAACGCGTTTTCAGTGCAAGTCCGTGAGATATAAGGTGCCGCCACCCCAAAACACAGACCTCAGCGTTTTGACTTTTCATTTAAAAAGTCAAAATCGCCTCAAATTTCTATTTTCGATCAACTTTTCCAAACTTTGACGAAATCGTCAAAGTTCGGGTTGATCTAGCAGTATCAAATGGCAGGGGCAGTAGGATTTGAACCCACGACCTATGGTTTTGGAGACCATCGCTCTACCAACTGAGCTATACCCCTATCTCGAACGCCTAAACGCTTGAAAACATTTGATTAGTTTTACACACGCAACATGGCGGCCAAAGCTCGAAAGCCTTGCCGCCAAATCGACGTATGTGGAATGAGCGCTGTTTAGACAGATGAGTCCCATTCGTCAACCGCACTTATTACAGTTCAGAACTTACAACATTTGCAGCATATACAGCAATGCTGTATAAGAGGGGAATGCGATACTCCACATCAGACCTCTCCAGAAAATCCGGTGATATCATTGCAAGGGCTTTGCAGGGCCCTATTACCATCACTCAACGCGGCAAACCACGACTTATTCTGATGAGTGTGGAGGAGTATAATCGGTTGCGCGGAGAAACCGCCAAATTGCCAATCTCAGACGACACGGACTGAGGGACCATAGGCAGCAAGCGCACGGTCAGCCGTTAGCAAGACCATTCCCTCGGCCATCGCCTGTGCCACAAACAACCGATCAAAAGGATCAGTGTGAATACGCGGCAAATCCTGAACGATCAATACATGCCGTGTTTCAATTGCGAGTTCCTCATAACCGTTAGAGAACAATCCAGCGCGCAATGGGCCAACTTCAAAAGGAAATTCTGAACGCAGTTTTGATCGCTTGATGGCGACTTCCCAAAAGCTTGCCACACTGACCCAAAGTGAATGGCTTTGATCCGCAATAATCTCTGCGGCCACTTTGGGCAACTTGTTGCTGTTTGTGGCTGCCCAAATCAGAAGGTGGGTATCAATTAAATAGTTCATTTGATGGTTTTGTTGATTTCATCCGGAAATAGAGGCCCATCTTCAAACATCGACCGGATTTCCTCAGCAAACATCGTATTGAAATCGTCAGGCACTTCAAACTGCCCTTCCATGAAGCCAATTCGCCGCTGAACCTTTTCAACTATCGGTGTCACCTGCGCCACTGGCTTGCCAGCTTTGGCAATAACAAATGACTCGCCATTGGCCACGCCTTCCAGCAAGCGCGACAGGTGGGTTTTGGCTTCATGGATGTTGACGGTTTTCATGTAAACCAAACTAACAGACTTAGTCTACTCGGTCAACATCACCAAACTGTCGTAAAAGTCTATCATCTTCTGTCTGCTCCTTAACAAATAGAGGTTCCTCATGTTTCGATCTTTCTCTTTTATTGCAACACTTCTCCTGTCAACATCCCTCGCCAAAGCCGAACAATTCTCCATCGTGACCTTGGGCGACACCGCTTACGGCAAGCCGGAAGAAGTCTATCCGCAATTTGAAAAACTCATCAGCACCATCAACGACACAAAGCCCGATCTCGTCATTCACGTTGGTGATACCAAGTCCGGTTCCACCCCTTGCTCTGACGAAGCGCTCGACAAGTTGCTGGCGTTTCTGAACACCTTCAACGCCCCCCTGCTCTATTCACCGGGTGACAATGAGTGGACCGATTGCCACCGCAAAGCCGCTGGCGAATTCAAGCCGCTTGATCGCCTTGCCCGCATCCGCACCACCTATTTCGGCGACGGCACGAAATCATTCGGCCAAGTCAAAGTCGACGTGATTTCACAAGCCGCAGAAGGCTATCCAGAAAACGCCCGCATGACTCAGAAGGGGGTCGTGTTCGTGACCGCCCACGTGCCCGGCTCCAACAACAATTTCGAAATCCGCGATCCGGAAGCTGTGGCCGAATTCTTCGCCCGCGACAAAGCCAATGTGAAATGGATCAACGACAGCTTCGCCGCTGCAGGCGACGCCAAAGCACTGGTAATCGGCATGCAAGCCAACATGTTCGAAGCCGACTGGAACACTGGCGGAGACGAAAGCTGGTCACGCCATTCCGGCTACATGAATGTCGGCAATGCGATCATTGAAAAAGCGGCGAAGTTCGCAAAGCCCGTCTTGCTGGTCTACGGCGACAGCCACACCTACTCAAGCGGCCGCCCCTTCCCGACCAAGGCACCAAATGTGATTTCTCTTGAAGTTCCGGGTGAAAAGCAAATGCATGCCGTGGCAGTGACAATTGATACGGAAACCACCGGCGTGTTTTCAACATCAATCATCATGAACCCGGCGCTGGCGGCTTCGCAGTAATAAACCAGCGACACAAACAAAAGAGGGCGGCGCCTTGGCACCGCCCTTTTCATTTCAATCAGCCTTAATCTGTAATCTTGGCAACAACGCCCGAACCCACGGTACGGCCACCTTCGCGGATGGCGAAGCGCAGCTTTTCTTCCATGGCGATTGGGCTGATCAGCTCAACATCAATCGAGATGTTGTCGCCAGGCATCACCATTTCGGTGCCTTCAGGAAGGGTCACAACACCGGTGACGTCCGTGGTGCGGAAGTAGAATTGCGGACGATAGTTGGCAAAGAACGGCGTATGACGGCCACCCTCTTCCTTCGTCAGAATGTAAACCTCAGCCTTGAACTTCTTGTGTGGCTTCACAGAAC
>JAYUQS010000129.1:0-3796 GCA_043756645.1 Hyphomicrobiales bacterium
CTATAAAGATCCGGTACTGGTTGCCGCCAACGACGGCGTCGGCACCAAGCTGAAGCTCGCCATTGATTCCGGCATTCACCGCGGCGTTGGCATTGATCTCGTCGCCATGTCAGTGAACGACTTGGTCGTACAAGGAGCAGAACCATTGTTCTTCCTCGACTACTACGCAACGGGCAAACTCGAAGTCAAAGACGCGCGCGAAGTGATTGCCGGCATCGCCGATGGCTGCAAACAAGCAGGCTGTGCCTTAATCGGCGGCGAAACTGCTGAAATGCCCGGCATGTATCATGGTGGCGATTACGATCTCGCAGGCTTTGCTGTGGGTGCAGTTGAACGCAAAAAAATTCTCCCCCGCGCCGATGTGAAAGCAGGCGACATCATTTTGGGCCTCGCCTCTTCCGGCCCACACTCCAATGGCTATTCCCTCATCCGACGCATTCTCGACACATGGGGCCACAAGCTTGATGATGTCGCGACCTTCACCAAAGACCAAACATTGGCGGAAGCTCTGCTGACACCAACACGCATATACGTGAAGTCTCTTCTTAAAGTCATCAAAGCTGGCAACAGCATAAAAGCCCTTGCCCACATCACGGGTGGCGGCTTCACCGAAAACATTCCCCGCGTCTTGCCGAAAGCCACAGTGGCCGACATCGATTTGGACGTGGTACCATTTTCGCCCGTGTTCCAATGGCTGCAAGCCCAAGGCGGCGTGGCGGAATCTGAAATGTTGCGTACGTTCAACTGTGGTGTTGGCATGATTGTCGTTGTGGCAACCAAAGACGAGAAAGCCGTCACCGCAGCATTGAAAAAGTCCGGCGAAAAAGTTGTCACTTTGGGCAGCATCCGCAAGCGTAAAGGCAAAGAAGCACAAGTCGCTTATTCAGGCTCCCTCGGCAGATGATCAAGAAACGCGTTGGCGTTTTAATTTCGGGGCGCGGATCAAACCTGCGCGCCCTTGTTGAAGCGTCACGCGACCCTGCCTATCCGGCGGAAATCGTTTTCGTCGCTTCAAACAAGTCCGACGCGGGGGGGCTTAAATTTGCGCGCGAGAACAACATTGCAACTGCTTTACTGAGCCACAAAGACTTCGCAACCCGTGAAGCTTTTGACGCTGCTTTGAATATGGAATTGCAAAAGCACACACTCGACATCATTTGCTGCGCTGGCTTCATGCGCATCATGACACCTGTGTTGATCAAGCCTTGGGCAGGCCGCATGCTCAATATCCACCCTTCACTGTTGCCGCTCTACAAGGGTTTGCATACCCACGAACGGGCTTTGGCAGACAGCGCAAAAACCCACGGCGCATCAGTCCACTTTGTCAACGAAGAACTCGACGGCGGTGAAGTCATATTGCAAGCACAAGTGCCAGTATTGCCAGACGATACGGCTGAAACACTTTCACAACGCGTTCTTGCAGTTGAACACGACCTCTATGTCAACGCACTAAAACGCGTTGCTTCCGGTCAAATTCACGCGACTGCGTCATAACCAATATCTCCACCGTGTAGGTCTCGATTTTCGCTCCAACGCTTCAACAACACTTTTCGTCTTTCTTGATACTTCTCTTTGCTGAAAGTTGTCTTGATCATCCGATCTGTCCGAAAATTACGGAGGTGCAAAGCTATCGCATATGACGCCAAAGGAACCTCATCAGTCTCGGGCTTCGCCCGATCCACCTTCTCCATCTGCGATGGAGAAGGGACGATGTGTTGGGTTTTGTCCCTTCTCCATCGCAGATGGAGAAGGTGCCCCAACGGGGCGGATGAGGTCCTTTTGGCCATATGCGATAGCCCCCATGGCGGGTGGGTGGGGGTGGGTTTGGGTACATTGGTTTGCAGCGGGATGCGTGATCACATGGTACATCATGCAGGGCAGGAACGAACCGATAGCAACTGCTGTTCCCTCACTGTGTGCTGCAATTACTGAATTTGCACGTGATGCTGATGGAAGACAAACACTCGCTACGATCAAATCCAATAACCATGTTGTTCAAACCGCGTTCGACACGTGCTGGCAACTTGCACCTAAGCATGCCGCAGGGCTGCCCTATGACCTTCCATCTTTCTGAAGTCAAAGGTCCGGTCATGGACAAGCTTGAACGCTCAGGCTTTTTGCCACACCTCACTGGAAAAGTGTTCCTCAGCCACCACCAAGCCGTACAAGAATTACAACAGCTGACAAGCCTGTATCCGTCAGCAGCGCCAACACAAGGTTAAACCATGTTGGACAATTTTGACGCCGTTATCTTGGCCCGCGTCCAGTTGCATTCATGATCTCGTTCCACTTCATCTTTTCCGGAGCAAGGGGCCAGTAGTATTTACCTTGAAAGCCCCTATTCTAAACCCAACGATTCGGGGACTACGTCATGCGTTTGAGCACCAATGAATTGCGCAACCGCGCATCTGCCTTTGCCCAGAAGCATTCCACCGCAACCTATGAAAAAGGCGAAACCCAAACTTTCTATAATGAATTCTTCCACATTTTCGGGGTCGAGCGCAGGCAGGTTGCGCGCTATGAAGAACACGTCAAAAAACTGAATAACAAATCCGGTTTCATTGATTTATTCTGGCCACGGGTTTTATTGATCGAGCAAAAGAGCGCAGGCCGTGATCTGGCAAAAGCAGCGGAACAGGCGGGTGAGTATTTTGATGCGCTGAAAGATTCGGAGAAGCCACGCTTTCAACTGGTGTGTGACTTTCAGAATTTCGAATTGCTCGACCGCGATACGCGTCAGTCACATTCTTTCAAGCTTGCCGAACTTCCAAACAAGATTGAACTGTTCAATTTCATTTCCGGCCGTGAACAACGTACGTTCAAAGATCAGGACCCGGTTAACATCTAAGCTTCTGAACTCATGGGCACACTGCATGATGAGTTGGAAGCATCAGGCTACAAGGGCCATGATCTGGAGCGTCTTCTGGTGCGGCTGGTGTTCATGCTGTTTGCCGATGATACCGGCATTTTTGAACCGCGCGACATTCTGCTGGATTATATTGAAGAGCGCACACAGCCTGATGGCTCCGATACAGGTTCAAAGCTGGCTGAGCTTTTTCAGGTGTTGAACACGCCGGAAGATGCCCGCAACAAAAACCTTGATGAAGACCTGAACAAATTTCCCTATGTGAATGGCGATTTGTTCAAAGAGCAATTGCCTTTCGCCAGCTTCACGGCACAGATGCGCGAGACATTGCTGGAAGCTTGCAACTTCAATTGGGCCAAAGTGTCGCCCGCCATTTTTGGTTCGCTGTTTCAATCGGTCATGGACGCCAAGGAGCGGCGCAAGAAGGGTGCTCATTACACCACTGAGAAAAATATTCTCAAAGTCATCGGGCCACTATTTCTCGATGATTTGAAGACCGAATTCGCAAGGCTGAAAAACTTGAAGCGCGGTCGGGCGCAAGGTTTGGAGGCGTTTCGCCAGAGCCTTGGCAAACTCACATTCCTTGACCCCGCTTGCGGCTGCGGCAATTTTTTGATCATTGCCTATCGTGAATTGCGCCAGCTTGAATTGGAAGTGCTGCGCGAATTGAACCCGCTGGGACAGCGCGATATTGGCGTCACCCAAATTTCAGCGCTGGATGTGGACCAGTTCTACGGCATCGAGTTTGAGGAATTTCCAGCCCTCATCGCCGAAGTCGCCATGTGGATGATGGACCACATCATGAACAACCAACTCAGCCTCGAATTCGGCCAAACCTTCATCCGCATCCCGTTAAAAAAATCACCGCACATCAAACATGCAAATGCCTTGCGGTTAGATTGGAACGAATTACTTCCCGCCAGCAGTTGC
>JAYUQS010000130.1:0-10676 GCA_043756645.1 Hyphomicrobiales bacterium
CGTTACTTCAACGAATACCCGCAGGCGCTGCACATGGTTCTGGCAGGTTTGATAAGTTAGCAACTCTGACCCCTCCATTCCAAAACCATCGGGAGTGCATATGGAACATAACAAGAACTATGTCAAGAGGGGTAGGAAATTATTTTTGAAGGTTGAGCGCGTGGTCCCTCACCCGCTTTCCGCGCCCGACAGCCCATCCGAATAAATTTAAGAGAACACTGCATGTCCGAATGGATGTGGAGTGACATGTTTAAGGGGGCATTTTTTTGTCCCTCGTGCTCAGGTGCGAGTGCAGCGAGCCTCAAAGCATGCGCCACGAGTGAAAATAAAGTGGAGTGGCACCGTAATTCCACGAGTGAAAATAAAGTGGAGTGGCACCGTAATTCCACAAAATAAAGTGGAGTGGCACCGTAATTCCACGAGTGAAAATAAAGTGGAGTGGCACCGTAATTCCACCCGCTACTGATTATGGCCGCGCAAGAAGCGCCCCAAGTTCAACGCCGCCCACCCAAATCGCCATCATCGTGGCGGCAAAGATGCGGCTTCCGGTGATGGTCCACGCTTCAGGCGACGTGTCCATGGCGTAAGAGCGCCACACGATGAAAGCCACCGCACCAACAGCATTCAGCCAGCGATATGAGAACTTTTGGTCATAATGTCGAACAAACCAAAACGACAAAACCAACGGCACGCCAGCAATCAATGCCAGCTTGAGAATTGCAACGTTGTCCAGCAATGACATGCGAAAACCGTTCGTGCGTTAACACCAGAACCCATTTTTAAGCGCGGAGACTTACAGAACACTTAACGGGACTCGGTACAACCCATCTTGTGACGGGCAGAGTTGACCACGGATTCGATTTTGGGTACCATTATCTGGTATACCTAAGGAAACTGCATCATGACCAAAAACACCTCTGTCATCCTCGGCAAAGAGCACGACATGTTCATATCCGCCCAAATCAAGAAGGGCCGCTTTGCCTCAGCCAGTGAGGCCATGCGGGCGGGGTTGCGGTTGTTGGAAGTGCAGGAGCTGAAGGTGGAAGCCTTACGCTCTGCGATCATCAAAGGTGAAGAGAGCGGTGCGCCCGTGCCATTTGACATGGCGAAATTTGTGGCCGCAAAACGCCGGACATCATGACCTTGCCCATCCGCCTATCGCCTTTGGCGCAGGCTGACCTTGATGACATCTGGAACTACACAGTTCAAAACTGGGATGAAGCACAAGCGCAGGCCTATCTCTTGGGGCTCGATACAACGATGAAAATTCTCAGCGAAAATCCAAGGTTGGGCCGCGCCATAAATGATATCCGTGAAGGCTATTTCAAATTTCCAGCGGCATCACATCTGTTGATTTATCGACTGAAGCCCGATGCAATCGAGTTCATGAGAATATTGCATGGACGAATGGATGTGGAGCGGCATGTATGAAAGTGTTTTTTACGCAACTTGCGTATTTTCTGCAATTCACGTATAAACACCAACATGAACAAGCCAGATGCAATTCCCGCCGCCGAATTCACCCGCAATTTTGGGCGCTACCGCATGCTCGCACAAAAGGGTGCGGTGGCCGTGTCCAGTCACGGTAACATTACAGGCTATTTCGTGCCGCCAGACCAGTATGAAGAGTTCGTGCGTTTCCGCGCCCAGCGCCGCAGCTTTGCCATGGCAACTGAACCTGATGAGAAAATCGACGCCATCGCCAACAGCAAAATGGACAGCCGCCACGACCATCTTAATGCATTGCTTGACGGAAAATAGGGTATGGAGGCCATGTTTGTCATTCACTTTGCCACATTGCCACCTGTGTTAAATTTACGTTAACCAGTTCAGCAGGATATCGACATCATGAACACCGTCTACACCATTGGCTATGAAGGCACTGACATTGAACGTTTTGTTCAAACGCTTTGCGCTGTCGGTATTGAAGTCTTGGCCGATGTGAGAGCAGTGGCATTGTCCCGCAAAAAGGGTTTTTCAAAAACGGCACTTCGTAACAAGCTGGCCGAAGCGGGAATTGAATATGTACATTACAACGCACTCGGCGACCCAAAGCCCGGGCGCGAAGCCGCCCGTGCTGGAAAGTATGACGAATTCCGCAAAATCTACGGCAAGCACCTTGCAACAGTCGAAGCACAACAGGCGCTAAAAGCACTGGAAATTGCCGTGGAAGGCAAAGCGACTTGCTTGCTTTGTTTCGAACGCGACCCTAACGTATGTCATCGTTCGATTGTGACCAAAGCGTTACGGGCGAATGGCAACGACATTTTCGATCTCTACGGCGATAGTCCTGCACGTTATGTCAATTTCTCCGCTCAACTCTCGCGTTATCATTCTCGTGAAGGCGCTGCCGCAGCCTAGCAAGCAATATGGCGAAACTGTTTGCTGCGCTGGCATCACAGCTGATGGGGACTGGAAGCGCCTTTACCCCGTTCGGTTTAGGCATCTTCAAGGCGAACAAAGCTTCTCCCGTTGGGATTGGGTAGACTTTCAATATCGCAAGCCAACCCGCGATTCCCGCCACGAAAGCTGCCACGTGCATGAGGAGTCCATCAAAGTGGGCAAACCCCTGCCTGACAAAGAGCGCGCCAATTTACTCAACCGAATTATTGTTGGCTCGGCCGAACAAGCAGCCGCAGCTGGCAAATCACTCGCATTGATCAGACCGCGCAACACGCGCTTCATCATCAAAGAAAAAAGCAAAGCAGACTTGGACGAAGAACGTGAAAGCTATAGACAAGCCGCGAGCCAAGAGGATTTTTTCGACCAAAAACTTGCTGACCTTGAACCCTCACCTTACGAATTCCGCTTTTCATTCGAAGATGAGGGCGGCAAACACAACTATCAAAACGGCGACTGGGAAGCCCACGCCATGTTCTTCCGCGAACGCCACCGCACCAGTGAAAAGCAAGCGCTGCAATGGATGGACTCGGTTTTCAACGACGATTATCCAAAACGCGGCATGGCTTTTGCGATTGGCAACATGGCGAGAAGGCCACAGACTTGGCAGTTGTTGGGTGTGATTAGATTGGATCAGTCCAAGCAGGCGGAGTTGGCACTCTGACAGATCCGAAAATTCATCACTATGTCCCGAAGTTCTACCTAAAGAACTTTTCTATGGAAAATTCACGGCTGTGGGTATGGGACAAAAACACTGATCGCGTTTTCGCTTCCAGTGCCAGAAATTTGGCATGTGAGACTGACTTTTATTTGCACGATGATAGGCATTGGTCAGGCAACTTCGACCCTCTCGAAATGGAAAGACAATTCTCTGATGTGGAAAGTGTGGCAGCCGAGATATTGAGCGGGCTAATAGACTCTGTCAGACACATGCAACATGGTGAGAAATTCCGGCTTTTAGAAGCTGAGAGAAAGCACTTGTGCCTTTACTTAGCGCTACAGTTTTTGCGAACTGCGGATACCCGCGATACACTTTGGCAATGGAACTTTGAAGAACCGTCTACCGCAAGAAATGCTGGAGAGCGCCGCGCTTTTCACCTCAAACAGCTCTGGGACGAAGAGCTATTGAGTTCATTTAAGCGATACTTTGCATCTGGAATATGGACGATCGCAAAGAACTCAACTGGTCAACCGCTCATGACTTCTGATAACCCAGTTTGCTTTAGAACAGCCGACAATTCGATGTGGGTAAAAGCAGGAATGCTGGGCAAGGGCACTTACTTGACGTTTCCGATTGCTCACGATCTTATCTTATACGTTTATCCAGCGTGGGAAAAAACCTTTGCTCTGCGGAAGTTCAGCGATTGCGTTTCACCGATATCCCTTACACCAGCAATGATAGGCAATGAAAACACTGGACAGGCCTTTTTGGCCTCAAGATTCCTGGTTTCGGCTTCGCCGAACTTTAGCGACGTCAGAGAGTTCTCCAAAACGATTGGAACCAATACCTTCAAACGCTAGTTCTTTACGTGCTAAAGGAGCGGCTTCGTTCATTCCAAAGCCGCCATAGCTTTCGGTGCATCACCCCACCCCTGCCCCTCCCCGCAAAGCGGGTAGGGGAGAGGTGTCTTCCTCAATCCTGAAACGGATCCCGCATCAAAATCGTATCATCCCGCTCAGGTGATGTACTCAGCAGTGCCACCGGGCATTCGATCAGCTCTTCCAAAAACCGCACGTACTTCACCGCTTGCCCCGGCAAGTCGTTCCACGAACGAGCTCCTGCTGTCGTACCCTTCCAGCCTTCGAAGCTTTCGTAGATCGGTTGCACGCGGCGTTGGGCGTCTTCGGCTGCCGGGAAGCGTTCGATGCGTTTGCCGTCTAACTCATAGCCCACGCCCACTTTGATTTCTGCGAGGCCGTCCAGCACGTCGAGCTTCGTCAGTGCGATGCCTTGAATGCCGCTCGTCTTGATGGCCTGGCGCACCAGTATCGCATCGAACCAGCCACAGCGGCGTTTGCGTCCGGTGACTGTGCCGAACTCGCGGCCGCGTTGGCCGATCCATTCACCCACATCATTCGCTTGCTCGGTGGGGAATGGCCCCTCGCCCACACGGGTGGTGTAGGCTTTGCAAATGCCGAGCACGTAAGAAACCGCCGATGGTCCCAGCCCCAAGCCCGCTGCGGCTTGGCCTGCCACGGTGTTCGACGATGTGACGTAAGGGTAAGTGCCGTGGTCAATGTCCAAGAGAATGCCTTGCGCACCTTCAAACAAAATGCGGCTGCCCTTCTTGCGGTGTTCATCGAGTAGATCCCATACGGCATCGGCATAGGGCAGAATTTTGGGCGCGACCTCCGTCAGGTCTTTCAACACGGATGCAGCGGTGATTTCCGCCACGCCCATGCCACGGCGCAACGCATTGTGGTGCGTCAACATGCGGTCGATTTTCGGGCCAATGGTGGAAAGGTCCACGAGATCATTGACGCGAATGGCGCGACGGCCAACCTTGTCTTCATAAGCAGGACCAATGCCACGGCCCGTGGTGCCGATTTTACCAGCCCCCGCTGCGGCTTCGCGCAATTGATCAAGCTCGCGGTGCAGAGGGAGAATGAGCGTGGCATTTCCGGCGAGGCGTAAGTTTTCGCGGGAGATGGCAACACCTTGTCCGCGCAGCTTTTCGATTTCAGAATCAAGCGCCCAAGGATCAACCACCACACCATTGCCGATGACCGATAATTTGCCGGGGCGTAAAATACCGGAGGGTAAAAGTGAGAGCTTATAGGTCGTGCCATTGATGACCAGCGTATGGCCTGCGTTGTGGCCACCTTGAAAGCGCGCCACCACATCGGCGCGTTCGGACAACCAGTCCACAATCTTGCCCTTGCCCTCGTCGCCCCACTGTGCGCCAACCACTGCTACGTTTGCCATTTCAGGCTCCCTCAAAAACAGAAAAACGACCCCAGCGAGATTGGGACTCGCAGGGGCCGTTGACCGTCCTTACAGGATTCCGGCTGGCACGCAACAAGGCAAATTAGGACGTGTAATTCCTTCCAGAGAATGCGTCTGGCAAAGGAACCTCATCCGTCTTGCGCGACGCGCAATCCACCTTCTCCATCTGCGATGGAGAAGGGACAACGTTGGTCCCCTCTCCAAACATTGTTTGGAGAGGGGACCATCACCCGCAGGGTGATGGGAGGGTGAGGTCCCATGATTACTCCACAACACTCACACGCATACCTTCGGGCCAGGTGATTTTATAGCCGGTTTTCAGGCTGTTTTCGGCTTGTGGCTCCAGCGTAAAGTCCCAGGCCAACACACCGCGTTGCTTTTCAAGATCACGAACGGTGGTGGGCGTCATGGTGGGAAGTTCGGTAATTTCAATATCTTTTGATGCCGTGAAAGGTACTCGGTCAATCACGCGGACAGGGATGGTGAGGTCATGCAGGTTTTTAACGGTGATATCCCAAGCCCGTTCATCAACGTTGGAAGAGGTGAGCAGCCCTTCTTCACCCGTAACGCGCTTCACCTCATTGCGCGTGACCTTGATCAGATCATCAGCACCAAAACCCAGCTTGGCTTCTTCCGTGGGGTTGAGCAGCGGCAGGTTGCCCTGCCCGACATAGGTGCCGTCGCGGAACAGGTTCACAACACCGGGAAGCTGCGGACCGCTGCCTGCGACTTTGAATGTGGCGGTGAGATAGGCCGTAGGGTCGATGCGCGGAACGGTGACGGCGGAAAGCTCAGCCTGCATCTGGCCCGACGTGATGCGGACTTTTTTGGACTGTCCGGCATTGTCAACAGAAACACGACCGGCGATCACATAGTTGGCTTGGAAGCCTGCAGTTTCGATGGCGGCTTGTTTTTGCGCAATCGCCCTGCGGGAGAACTGAATTTTCTCTTTTTTTCCGATGCTGTCTTTCAGTTCCCCGACCTCGCTCAAGTCCATTTTCACCGCACCCATTTCCTGCGCGGCGGCTGGTGTGATCGGCACAAGCTCCTCCACCTTGCTCACTTCCCAACCCGGCAAATCCGGCGCAGCCGTGGCACCATTCGGCCTTGCTGTTGAAAGTGTAAGCTCCACATTATTCCAGACTTCACCGGTGTTCTGCGTCACATCTGCCCGGTGCACCAAGTCCAACATCGGCTTGGCCTTGCCGTTACCAATGGCCAGACGCGCGTCATAAAACGGCACCCATGACGCGTCTTGCACGCGGTAGCTGACGCGCAATGCGCCTTTCAGTGCCGCATTCGCCTCCACATTCACCACCACTTCCGTGCGATATTCTTCAGCTGGTGAAAGCTCACCTAAGGCCGCAGAAAGTTCATTGGTTTTCTCATCAATATCACGTTGGCGTTTTTGCGCTGTCAGCACCGAAGTCGAGAGTGATGACAATTTCTGCCCGACCAAATCCAGCAAACTCCCAAGCTGTGCGGCATCAATGGTTTTCACAGTGTCAGTTGTCGTTGGCGGCACCAATTGCTTGTCCGCCAAATTCAACAAAATCATGCGCTGCTGATTGAAATCAGAAATCGAAAGATCCAGCGCCTGCCGCTCAAACTGTAAATCCCTGATTTGGGTTTCGATTGCCTTGCGCTTGCTGTCATCAGTTTGGCCTTGGAACTTGTTGCGCGTATCCACTGACCCCACCAACAAATCCTCGGACGACACGCCTTCAATGCGGATGGATTGTGGATCAATAGTTTGCGGCAAGTCTTTCAAAATCAAACTGTGCTCACCCGCAGGCACATCAATCTCAACCTCGCGCACCACGTCAGCGCCTTGCGGAAACACCGTCACCGCATCAATCCGGGACGCCGGTGAAAACTCCGCTGCATAGACTGAAGTGCAGCATGTGGTGGCCAGCAAAACACCGGCAAAATAAAGTCGCATGAAAATTCTCCTGTCGTTCCCAATCCCGAACACGGGTTGAAGAGTGAAACCAAGGCAAATCTGTGGTGGGTTGGTGACAGACACGTGAAACCATGAAAAATTCTCCCGGTTGACGGCACCCAAAAACAAGGCCAAATCAGCCTTGGGGCGAACACAAACGGTAGGTGAATAATGAAAACACAAAAGCTCAGGTCGGCGCTCTTTCTTCTGCTGGTCACGTCCACGGCAAGCTTTGCTGAAGATGCGGCAAGCATACAGGCAGCACTCCAAACTTTTGTCGGCGCTGAACCGGGCGTGGTCACTGTGACCGACGCAGGCGGCGCTTTTGACATTGCCATTGATGTCGCACCTTATTTAAAGAAAATCACGCAACCGGGCTTCACCGCAAAAGTTGATCCGTTCAAATTCAAAGCCAAACCAAATGGCGATGGCACCTGGGGTATCACCACCAGCGGCCCCTGGAACTTGACAACTGAAGTGCCGGATTTATTCAGCGTGAACGTTGGTATCAAGGATCAGAATTATAGCGGCACCTACAGCACAGCGCTTTCCGGTTTCCTCGAGTCAAAATATGACCTGACCGGCATCACCATGAGCCAGCGCAACATTGACCCTGAATCAAAAATCATCAGCAATGCGGCAACCGGCGTTGAAAAAATCACCGGCTCATCAAAATCGACTGATCTGGGCAACGGCACCGCAGACAGCCAAAGCACATTCAATTTCTCAGGCCTCGTATCCTCAACCAAATTTGAAACACCGCCAGACGCAACAGCCCAAGGCATGCCAAGTTTCAGCTATACTTGGACCGCCCCAACCGGCACTTATGAAACCACCAACAAGGGCATTAAAATAAAGGCTTTGTTGGACGTTGCGGCATTCTTTGTCGCACATCCATCGAAAGAACTGATTGTTCAGGATCAAGCTGCTTTGAAAGAAAAGCTCTTGGCGGCTTTGCCGTTTTTCGGGTCAACCGTCGGCGGATATTACTTCGACAATGTCGTGGTCGATACCTCCATGGGCAAATTCGGCATCGAAAAAATCGGTGTCGGCGTCAATATGAATGGTGCGGTAAAAGAAGGACGCTTTGCCGAAACATTTACCGTCGCTGGTTTGAAATTGCCCGATGGTTTGCCGCTGCCACCTTGGAGCAAGGGTTTGATCCCGACCAGTGTGAACATTGGCTTTGATGTCAGTGATTTTGATTTGGAATCGCCCGCCCGCAAGTTCATCACAGAAATGGACATTTCCAAAGCTGAGCCTGTTCCACCCGGTTCTGAAATGGCTTATCTCGCAGCTGTGGCACCAAAGAACAGTATCAAGGTCACCATTGCACCAAGCCTGATTGCAGCTGATCTATTCACGCTGAATTATGAAGGCGTGACCACTGTCAACTTCGCAGGCCTTCCCGCTGTCACAGCGAAAATCAGCATGAAAGGCATGGAGGCCGTCATCGCGCAATTGCAGCAAGCCGCAACAGACCCAACAGCCCAACAAGCCATGGCAGGTTTGTTCGCAGCCAAAGGCATTGGCAAGGCCGATGGTGACATGACGGTGTGGGACATTGTGATGGGTGCAGATGGAAAAGTCCTGGTCAACGGCACCGATCTCTCGGCCATGATGGGAATGGTAGCACCACCGCCGCCAGCGCCTTAAGATTAAGGAAGGGACCTCACCCTCCCGCCGCTTCGCGTCCGGGCCCCTCCCTCTCCAAACTTCGTTTGGCGAGGGGACTTTTTTGTCCCTTCTCCATCAGAGATGGAGAAGGTGGATTGCGCGCAGCGCAAGACGGATGAGGTCCCTTCGCCCGTCGCCATCATAACAATTTCATCTGTCCGCCAGCTTTTTTCGGTGGTGAGGCTTTGACCGGCGGCGCGTTGCGTTTGATCTCCGTGGGTTCCATCTCAAAATAATCTGCCTTCTGCCGTTGCATCAACGGCACCACATCTCGTGCATCCTCATAACTGTGGTCGAGCCATGTTTCAAAATCTTGAGGATGTATAATCAATGGACTGCGTGGATGGATCGTCTCCACCAAATCATTTGCGGCAGTGGTGATGATCGCAGCGGTTTCCAATTCTGATCCATCAGGCCCCATCCAATGTTCCCAAATCCCGCCAAACGCCATCAAGCCATGATCAGGGCGGTGAATATAATAGGGCGTCTTTTTGCCCGGCACATCACCTTCCCACTCATAAAACCCATCAGCGGGAATGAGGCAGCGCCGCCGCCGGATGGCATTGCGGAAGGACGGTTTTTCGAGAATCGTCTCAGAGCGCGCATTGATCAGCGGCTTTCCGAGCAACACTTCCTTGGCCCATGAGGGTACAAACCCCCAGCGCACCAGCGCAAAATGCCGGACGCCATCATTGCCCTGGCGCACAATCGCCATTGGTCCGCCGGGTGTCACATATTGGCGCGGCGGAAAATCGGGCGTTTCAATATAGTTGAAAAGCCCTCTCGCCTCTTCCGGTGAGCGTTTGAAACTGTAAAGTCCACACATGACAGAAAACCATAGCAAGCAAAAACCAATCATCAAAGCGGCCTCTGCCTGCGTATGGCGGGGTGAAGACGTGTTGTTGATCCAACGTGCTTCGACCTTGGGTTATGGCCGCTGGAGCTTGCCCGGTGGAAAACATGAAGCAGGCGAAACCGATGTTGAAGCGGCACATCGCGAACTGCTGGAAGAGACCGGAGTGACAGCATCCCTCGAACACAGCCTTGGCATATTTCACATCGACGTGGGTGACGTGATCTACGCCATTCACAGTTTCAGTGGCGATTATGTGGATGGCGAGGCCAAAGCGGGAGGTGACGCCGGGGCTATTGCCTGGGTCCACCACACAAAACTCAGCGACTATCATCTCACCCCAAATATTCTGGAAGCGGTGGCGCTTGCCCGCAAATTGATAAGCCTTTGATGAAAATCCGCTCCTTCCCGTTAACCTTGCTTTAAGGTCTGACTCGCCGGAGGTGGGCCGTCTGCTATGTTGATTTTCAGCAGCACCACTTAACCCCGGACCATCATGTACAATCAGGACTTCAAAGCGCACACGCCCTTGCATACGCAGGAAGAAAAACAAGTGGCGCTTCGCTATATTTTAGAAGCCTGGGAAGAGGCAATTTACGACGGCCTCGACCCAGACTGCATCGCCACAGCTGCGATCTTTGCAGCACTGTCAGATATGATCGCCACCTATGGTGAAGAACCAGTTGCGGTGATGTGCGAAAGACTGCCAGACCGCATTCGCTCAGGTGAATTTACGGTGATGAAGACAAAGCAGTAAAGAAGGGACCTCATCCGTCTTGCGCTTCGCGCAATCCACCTTCTCCATTTTCAATGGAGAAGGGACAAAGAACGTCGCTTCTCCACAAGGTGGAGAAGCT
>JAYUQS010000131.1:0-72846 GCA_043756645.1 Hyphomicrobiales bacterium
TTGCGACTGCTCACGAAACATTAACTCTATTCCTTAAGATAGACTTAGAAAGGTTAACAAAACCTAAGTCCTTTTCGGCAAAACTTAACTTTTAACATACTGTATATAGTGGATTATGTGACGGCTACACTATATCTAGGGTGATGTTCGGCGGATTTGGCGTTATGCCTTAAATTTTACGTTTGCCGCTCCGGATTTACCCCGTCTTAAATCTGTTTGTTCATCATAGCAGCTGAAGGCCACTCTGAAGACCTTGCTAATTGATTCGTCGAATTTTGGATAGAGTCCGGCAGGGTTGAATTTGTAACGGAGTGGCACGAGTGAGTTGAGTAAAGTGAGGGTACCATGCGTTCCAGGGATAGCCTGTTGAGGCTTCACCGTTTCCGTACAGAAGATGTGCGGCGTCAAGCAGCTGACATTGACGTGATGATTCAAGATCTGATGCGCAAGCATGATGATTTGGAGCAACATATTAAATTTGAAGAACAGCGCACCGGCATTTCTGATCCGGGGCATGTGAATTATTCCATGGCGGCGAAATCGTCACGTGTGCGCCTGGAAAATCTTTTGAAGTCTGTTGGCGAACTTCGCGACCAGCATGAAGATGTGATGGAGCGCGTGCGCGACGAAGAATCGGAGCTGCGCAAGATTGAAATGCTGGTGGAAAAAGAAGGCGGCTCGTTGAAGCCACCGCCGCTGGCCCCGCCGCCCGGTGTGATGATCGGGCAAGCGATTGCACGATGAAGTTTGTAAAGGCCGGAGCAATCCGGCCTTTTTTTAGTTGAGCTTCTTGCTTTCGACTTTCTGCTTGAGCGTGTTCAAGCCGCGCTCAAATTCCTTGCCGACCATGTTGTCCATGCTGAAGAAAGTTTGCATGAGTTTGTGGATGAAGGCGTTTTTGCCGGACATGCTCCAGACAACGATTGTGGTGCCGTTGCCTTCACGAATTGAGTATTGAATTTTATTGTCAGCAGCAAAAGGCTTGATCATTTCGAGGCGGCAGTTGAGTTCGTTGGGGCGCTTCACATCCAGAATGGTGAATTTTCCCGCACCCTGCTTGCCGCCGGCCCAGGTGTAAATAGCGCCGGGACCTTCTTCCGGACCTTCATAGGCGATAGTAGATTTAGGATCTTCGCCTGCCCAGGGATTCCACTGGTTCATATTTTTCAAATTGTTGAACCACGGGAAAATATCAGTTGGTGTGGCGTTAATATTGATTTGCCGCGAGATGGTAAAATCATCGGGTTTGCGTGCAACCCAAAACAGAAACGCAAAAACAGCAAATAGAATAATGGCGTAGAGCATGACTTACTCCTTTATCGAATGAGCTTTCAATTGATCGTAATAGGGTTGGGCCGCATCTGCAATGCGCTGTAATTCTGGCGGCAAGGTAATAGTTTTTGCAGGGGGGGCGGAAAATCCTGCGGAGTCCCACGCTGCGTTATACCAGTGCGATGCCCACACGCCATCGCAAGCTTTTGGGCCCTTGGGCCATTTCAACATGGCGTCATCAAAAGCAATCCCGCAGGCTGCGCATAGCTTGCTCAACACGGTTTTCGGATTGGCCAGAATATCGTCTGAGTCTACAACAGGTGGCGCATGCCCAAGCTTCTGTGCCGCCAAATCAAAAATCTCGGCCTGTTCGACAAAGCCAATGGCGCGCAAATCCACGTCGGCCCATTTCTGGGTGTAGCTCGCCAATACGCGGGCGGGGCTGCGGATGAGGAAGGCATTCGTCAGTGTAAGGATGAATGAGCGGTCATAACCATCCAACATGTGATGCGTCATGTGTTTTTGATAAAGCAGGGGCTTCTTTGATGGCGTGGTGCAATTCTTGACGAGCTTGTCCCAATCGGTTTCCATCGATGCGATGATTTCATCGCGCATCGGGTGGTCATTGCCTTTGTGTTGCAACGAGAAGCCATAGAACGGTTCATCCCAAGCTTCACAATCAGCACGATTGGCGAAGGAATACATCATGGCGGTGGAGATGTTGCGTGGTCCCGACCACATGGCGAGGATTGTCATTGGTTGTCGCTCAATTGTCTTCGTATTTGCGTGACTGTCTGAAATGTCGAATGGTTATGATTTGTACTTCTTCCAAGTGCCTAAATACGCGGTAATGGATGATGTATCGGTAACGACGCGTTACGGCTTTTCGCACGCTTTTGTCTTGTTGTTGATGACCTGCTTCAGGATACTGTTTGATGAGCTCTATTTTGGCTTCAATGTCTGAACGAATTTTTGGCAATACAAGCGGGTTATGATTTTCAAAATAATCCGCAAGTGCCGAAATATCCGAATTTGCTTGTAAAGTATATCTAATTCTCATTTGTCAAAGCGGGCAAAGAGTGACTTCATTTCTTCGTCAGACACAAACAAACCAGCTTCAGCTTGGCGCAGTCCCTCTTCGACTGCAGCCAAATCATCGGGGTGGATTTCTTCTGGTATCTCGACGTCATCAAGCATCGAAAACACAACATTCAGGATGCGATTCCTGTCAGCATCAGGTAGATCGTTAACACGGCGGAGTGCAATTTCGGCGACATCAATCATTTGTGTGACATATCATGGTTGACCCAATTTTACAATTGCCTCGCGGAGTGGCTTTGTGCCAGTTCCTTATAACCCTTCGATAGTTTCAGCGAAACCGGCCCTGCACCAGTCCACTCCGTCGTCGACAAAGGATGCCGCACGGGGCGGCCATCTATTACGCGCACTGGATTGAGTCCTGCGAAAGTTCCTGTGACGAAGGCCTCATCGGCCCCATAGACATCATAGAGTGAAAACTGTTTTTCAAAAGTCGGAATGCCAAGCGATTGCGCCACACGTAAAATCGCCGAACGTGTAATTCCAGGAATGCAATACTGCCCTGATGATGTCCAAAGCTCACCGCGCCTGACAATAAAGAAATGGGTGGAGTTGCAAGTTGCTACAAAACCTAATGGATCGAGCATCAGTGCTTCATCGGCTCCGGCGTTGGCCGCTTGAATGCAAGCCGTGATGCAGTTCAATTTAGAATGCGAATTGAGTTTCTGATCTTGCACATCGGGTGCGCCGCGTCGCACATTCACCGTATGCAGCGACAAGCCCTCGGAGAACTTTTTCGGATTAGGCTCTTTGAATTCGGGGATAATCACGATGGTGGCCTTGCCAATGGTCACGCGCGGGTCTTGATAGGGTGTTGCTTTCACGCCGCGTGTGACCATCAACCGGATATGCACGCCATCCGTCATGTTGTTGCCATCGACACAGTCAAACAAACGCTGCACCAATTCTTCCGGCGTCAAACCAATGTCCATAAAAATGGCCTTGGCCCCTTCATACAGCCGTTCAATATGTTCGCGCAAAAACGGAACACCACCATTGACCAGCCGCAACCCCTCCCACACGCCGTCGCCTAATATAAAGCCAGAGTCAAAAACCGAAACCATGGCCTCAGCGCGCGGCACCAATTTGCCGTTCACCGAAATCAGAATGTTGAGATTGCGCGGGTCAATTTGAATGTCGTGGAGATTGGATTGGGGTTCAGTCATGGGTACTATACTTGCTCGTTTTGCGGGGATGGTAGCAGTTATTTTCAACGCAACAATAGGTGAGGTTTCCTCATACCTACCACAACGACTTCACCCTACCGTCAGCCACATCAAGCGCTTAAGGCAATAACGTCATGACAGAAAAAAGTTCCATTGGTTTGATTGTTGCAATTTGGGCCGCTGGCCTGTGCGCGGCAGGACAATTTGCGAAAGTCAGCGTGATCTTTCCTGAGCTTTTGCGGCTTTATCCAGATGCGGGATCGAATGCAGGATTTTTATTGTCCTTGATTTCGTTTCTGGGCGTTGTGTTGGGATTGGTCGCCGGTATTTTGGTTGCCAAATTCGGCTATCGATTTTTGCTTCTATCGGCGCTGATTTTGGGAGCCGTAATTTCAGTTTATCAAGCAACATTGCCGCCGTATCATTTCATGCTTGCCAGTCGCCTGTTAGAAGGCGCTTCGCATCTCATAATTGTTGTGGCTGCACCCACCTTGATTGCACAAGTCAGTTCCGACCAACATCGGGCTGCGGCCATGACGTTGTGGGGCACATTTTTTGGCGTGGCTTTTGCGATTGCAGCTTGGTTTGGGCTGCCGCTTGTCAAAGCATTTGGGCCCAGCAGCATGTTTATCGTCCACGCCATCATGACTGTTTTGGTCGTAGCTTTACTGTTCGCAATGCTGCCGAAGGACAAAGCCTCAAATCTGGACAACACAGCTTTCAATTTCAGCACGATTGTTGCCCGCCACATTGAAACTTACCGGTCCGCATTTATTTCAGCCCCCGCCTTGGGTTGGCTGTTTTATACATTGAGCTTTGTTTCACTTGTCACGCTGCTACCGAATTCCGTAGCCCCCGAACAACGTGCATTCGTTGTGGGAGCGATGCCGATTGCTAGCATCATCTCTTCAATGACATTCGGCGTTTATCTTCTGCGGCACATCAAAGCGGTGCAGGTCGTCATGTTGGGTTTTATGTTGTCGATGGTCTGCATCATATTCTTGTGGTTTTTTCCCGGTTCGGTTTTTGGCTGCATCGCACTTTTTGCAGCACTCGGCTTGGTGCAGGGTGCAAGCTTCGCAGCGGTTCCTCAACTCAACGCCGAGATTAAAACGCGCAGCCTCGCCAACGGCGCTTTGGCGCAAATGGGGAATCTAGGTAATCTCACAGGCACCCCCATTTTGCTTTGGATGCTGGCCAACTTGGATTTTCAAGGTTTGATCTTGTTTGCTTTGATTTGTTATGGTGGTGGCATTGCCATTCACGCGGCATTATCAAAACGTCGCGCGACGATGACCTGACGCGTCATTCTTTTTTTGCGCTTTCTTCTCCCCGATCAGCGGCAAACACATTTGTAATTTCGGCGCGGGACTGCCGTGCCAAATCTATGAGTTTCGCTTGATCACCAGCCAATTCCGAGGCTTTGCGCAGGAACTTTTCGTCATGGGCGCGGAAAGTTTGCACCGCGCGTTCGGCCACGTGACGTGTTTGGCCCAAAGCGACCAATGCATCAGCTGCGAGATACATGGAGGAGCCGAAGACTTCGCGGTAGACGTCATCCACACCTTCGCGCAGCACATCGTAAGCGTGGGCGCGGTCGAAGGCGCGCACTAAGAGTTTCAAATGCGGGTAATTGTGTTTGGCGATGCGGACAAGTTCTGTTACTTTTTCAGCGTCGTCGATGGCGATGATCAGGACTTTGGCTTCTTTCGCCCCTGCGGCTTCCAGCAAGTCCAAGCGCAGCGCATCGCCATAAAATGCCTTGAAGCCGAATTTGCGCAGTGTATCGATTTGAGAGGAATCCCAATCCAGTGCCACAGTGCGGTGGCCCTGGGCTTTCAACACGCGACCGACGGTCATGCCGAAACGGCCATGGCCTGCGATGATGGCATCAACACCTTCGTGGTCAATCACATCAGCATCGCGGACAAAATCACCATCGGCAAAACGCGGTTGAATGAATTTTTCATCCAGCATCATCAACAGTGGGGCTGCTGCCATCGAGAGTGCAATCACCGCAGTCAGCAAACCCGGCATTTGCCCGGTCAATAATCCAAGCCCGGCACATAATGTGATCAACACGAATCCAAACTCGCTGCCTTGCGCCAATGCAAAGCTGAAGCGGGATTGATCAGGGGCTGCCAAACCAAATCCGCGGGCGATCAGAAATTGCACTGCTAATTTCAAAACAATGAAAGCGACAAGGCCCGACAACAACAAACCCGGTGCTGTTTGCAACAGAGAGAAATCAATGCCCGCACCGACGGCAATAAAGAAAATCGCCAGCAACAATCCTTTGAACGGTTGCAAATCCATTTCCAACTCATGGCGATATTCACTGTCAGCCAACACCACGCCAGCAAGGAACGTCCCCAATGCTGCCGACAAACCCACCAGGCCCATCAACAAGGTAATGCCGACGACCATCAACAGCGCGAAAGCAACGAAAATTTCCCGTGAACCTGTGTCAGCAACGATGCGGAACAAGGGCCGTGAGATGTAACGCCCTCCCACCAGCACCACCAACACCGCACCAATCGTCAACAGTGCCTGCACCCACGCGGGGTAATCCGCGATCAACGATGCAGTGTGGCCATCGCCGCCATGGGCAGCCGCTACTGCCAGCAGTGGCAGTAACGCCAGCATGGGGATCACTGAAATATCCTGGAACAGCAACACCGAAAACGTTGATTGCCCGACGGGTGTCTTCAACAAGCCTTTTTCCTGCATGGTTTGCAAAACGATTGCTGTTGATGACAATGCCAGAATAAGCCCGATGGCCAGGCTTTCGCGCCAGCCTGCACTGATCAGAAGCGAGGCAACACCGATCACAACGGCCACGCCCAGCACTTGCGCCAAGCCCAGGCCAAATATCTTTTTGCGCAGTTGCCAGAGTTTTGACGGCTCCAATTCAAGGCCCACCAAAAACAACATCACAATGACGCCGAACTCGGCAAAATGCTGCACGGCCTCACTGCCAGGACCAACAATGCCAAGAACCGAAGGCCCGATAATGGCACCTGCCGCGAGGAAGCCCAAGACAGACCCCAAGCCGAGTTTCTTCGCGATGGGGGCGGAAATGACTGTGGCGGCCAAATACAACAGCGCACCTAATAAAAATTCATTGAGAGTCATGATGGGTGTGATGATGGTGGTTAGAATGGGAAAAAGGAAGGGGGGTAATTTTCAATGCTGGAGCGCGAAGCGCTCGCTCCAACCACCGGCCCACGTGGCCGGTGGTTGAAGCGAAGACGCCGTGGTTTCCTTACCGACTTCGCAGTGGTAAGCTTCCAAGTGGAACGCATCGCAGATATAACCAGCCGTGGTTTCCTTACCGACTTCGCAGTGGTAAGCTATCGCCGGTAAAGCGTGGGATGCGTTTGAGGCCGTGGTTTCCTTACCGACTTCGCAGTGGTAAGCTCACCCCTTTCGTCGGCGGTCCACGCGGCTCGCCGTGGTTTCCTTACCGACTTCGCAGTGGTAAGCTTTGAGGTGGTTCCATACAAAACACTTGCACGCCGTGGTTTCCTTACCGACTTCGCAGTGGTAAGCTCATCGCCCAGCAATGTTCCACTCGAAGGTCGCCGTGGTTTCCTTACCGACTTCGCAGTGGTAAGCTATTGCCGATGTAAACCTGAACGGGCCTGCCGCCGTGGTTTCCTTACCGACTTCGCAGTGGTAAGCTGGTGCCGCCGACCGTAAGACCACCACCTGGGCCGTGGTTTCCTTACCGACTTCGCAGTGGTAAGCTGGCTTTTGCTTCGGCAACTACATCAACCACGCCGTGGTTTCCTTACCGACTTCGCAGTGGTAAGCTAAAACCCATGTGCCATGCCACGGCTACGGCGCCGTGGTTTCCTTACCGACTTCGCAGTGGTAAGCTTCCGAAAGTGTATTTCAATAAGCAAGTCGGGCCGTGGTTTCCTTACCGACTTCGCAGTGGTAAGCTCGCTCCCGTCCAAGACGCTGAAAACGTTAAAATATTCCCTCTTAATGGGAAGAGTTTCAGAGCAGCACCAGCTGATTTGTGGCCATTTTTTCACTCTTTTTTGATTCGCCAACGAGCATTTTCATGCGGGCGTATTGGCGTTCCGTGACCTGCAATGTGCGCACACTTCCCTTGGCAGGCAAGCGTTTTGTGACGCGGCCAATATGTTTGTCCACTGCTTCCTCGCCCCGGCAGACGCGCGCATAAACTGAGAATTGCAGCATCATGTAGCCATCGTCTTTCAGGAAATTGCGAAAGCGGGTGGCGGTGCGGCGCTGGTCCTTGGTGCCAACGGGCAGATCGAAAAACACAAACACCCACATGTAACGCACCTCACTGGCTTTCATCCCGCTCACTCCAAATGCGGTAACTCCAATAACAGCGGTGACGAACTTTCCATGGCCCGTACCAAAGACGCTGCCGCCCGTTCAGTTGATATCAGTACACTGACGGTTTCAGCGCCGAACTTCACATCTTCATGCAAAATTCCGGCCAGTGCCCGGCGTTCCGAAATGACCAATTCACCAGATTTTCGTGTGCCATTATCGGACAGCTTGAAAACCTTCGCATCGACCAGCGGGCGAAACGGCTCAAACAGATCATCAGCCAGATTGAAAGCATTTGCAGCGCTTTCATGAAACAATCCGAAGCAGGGCAACAAACCGGATGCAACAAGGGCGCGGGCGATGGCTGAGCGGATAATGGCATAGCCATAGTTTAGCATGGCGTTACGCAAATCAGTTTCATCGCTGCGGATGAAATCATCAAACAGGGTGGACCAATACTCCCGGGCAGCGCGGGCCTCGGTGTTTTCAGTGTCACCTGATGTGACAAATTTGGCGATTGCCGCAACCACTGTTCCGTCCCGACCACAAACGTCCAAACACGCAGCCTGATTTTCAATCTTGGCAATGACAAGAGATTGCCAAAGACGCTTCTTCAATGGCAACGAAAGACCAATCTGCATCGCTGCCACCGCCGCTTGTCGATGATGGGTGTGGAAGGGAAGCGCTATGCCCGAAGGCGTGTGGCGTTCATCGGTAAAGATGATGGCCACGCCCATGTTCATACAAGCCGACACCAGTGACACGGAAAGTGTTGAATGATTGGAATCCAAAACAATCCAAGCCACATCCTCCAGCGGCATGGCCACGTCACCCTCATCCTGCGCAACACAAAGCTGTTGGTCTTTATAACTCAGCCTTGCGGGTTTGGAGATATGCACACCTTTCCACGCCATGTCCGCTCTTCGCTTTTGATTTCATTCAAACGACCTAGCCTGTCTACACTAAACTTTTTGATGGAATTCAAAGTTTTGCTCCCGACTTTCGATGAGAACTCAAGATTGTTTTGGTGATAGGATACTCGCATTCCAGCGTCGTTTCTGTTCACATCTCTGAAGTATCCCGCGATGACTTCACCATCAGATTTCACCATTTCAATGTAGGCCATTGGTTCGATGGGAAAGATGTATTCGTATGAGGAGTCCAATGAAGGCCACTCGTGTTCATCTTTATGTGCAAGCATAGCCTTTTTGGGCGGTAATTGGTCAGTTGCAATTTGGTGCGGGTAAACTGGAACCAAATAGTGGTTCCATTTTCCATTGGGCTTTTGTTTTCTGAACACATCCACCCGAGCCATGTCGCCCCGATCCACAGCACCCTTGCGTACAAATACTTCCGGCTTCCTTTTCGAAAGTAAAGCGACTTTCGAAATAGGATCACCTTTAGGTGACAAGGGTGGTTTATCTCCAGGTTTACCCAGCAAAATCCAATTGTGAAGGGAGTCAATTACAGCGGCATTGCGCTCGGGGTCTTTGACATTTTCAAGATCTTTCTCCGTCAAATTTGACACTTGTTTGCGCTCAAAAACTTTGGCCTCACCGTTCACTTCGGAAATCGAACGGATTGTAGCATCATGTGCCTTTCCTCTCGCACGATGCCTCTCCGCACGTGAGACAAAAACACCCTCAACTTTCTTCATCACTTCATCCCTGAACCCCGGCCAAGGTTGGTCCAGTGCGCTGAAATCTCGCGGACTTCCAATTGCTTCCTGCTTTTGAAATGCCCGCGTTAAAACCTGCATCATGCCTTCAGTTGTCGCCGCAGTGATGACGGCATCCAGCGCATGGTGTCGATCATCGGGAATGCGTTGCCCTGTCTTTTCGTCCTTCTTCATCCACTGTACGCCCCAGCCACGCCGCAATCGATCTGTCAAAGCGCCCGGCCTCGTGAACACTTTGCGGTCTCGTTTGTCTTTTGGATAAAGCTGCTTCAAGCATTCCGCCAAAAGGCGGCAAGCCCAGCGGGTGTCATTCAAGTTTCGCGTTAGAAATTTTCCCTCAACGCTTGCGGCATCCCTAATGGTATAGTTGCGACGTTTGTAGCCTTTGAGTGCGGGCAGGGCCTTTACGCGGGCTTCAAGCGCTTCCCAGTCAGTTTCGCTCTTGTCTTTGCTGAACCATTCAAAAGGTGTGCGCCCGCGCTTTTCCTGATTTGCCTTTGCTGTG
This sequence comes from Hyphomicrobiales bacterium, assembly GCA_043756645.1. Lineage (GTDB taxonomy): Bacteria > Pseudomonadota > Alphaproteobacteria > Rhizobiales > Aestuariivirgaceae > Aestuariivirga. The sequence goes on from JAYUQS010000131.1 coordinate 10,034, forward strand.
CAAAGTGTTTTGTTGTTGAAGCTGTCATCGCCAAAGCGGCTCCAAGGCAGAATGTGATCGACCTGCACTGAATTGTCGGTTGCAACTACTTGGCTGGGGCTGATGTACTCATCGCTGTAGACACATTTTCCGTTTTGCTGCTTCCAAAGCTCAAAGCGCATAAGCTCATTGGCTGATGTGCAAGGTTGGCCAACCTTGTCTGCAAATTCCAAACGCAACTTGTCTTTTTCCTTGTTCCGCCTCTCAATGCCGTTTTCAATTTCACGACGTTCGTCAATACCTTTTCCAATGTCGCGGGCCAATTCGATGTGAATGGCGTCAGGGATACCATGCACTTCAACAATGGCCTTCACCTGCTTGACGGCTTCTATCAGTGCTTTCCTGGCTGTGGGGCTGCCGACCGAGTGACGATTAATCCGTTCACCGGAAAGAATTTTCTTCAAAGCTTCTTTGCCGTGAATACCAACATCGAAGGCATGACGCTCTCGGCTGTCGGTGTGATCATAGTTGCACTTCTTTGCGGCGTCAGAATAAACGAGGGTCTGCGCCAAATGCGGAATCATATTACGGCAAGCGAGTGATGATACATTCCCAGCGCCCGTGAATTTGATGAATGTATTTCCGTTTGTCGCATCCATGAGAGCTTCAATGACAACTGGCTCAAGTCCGATTTCATTCAAGCCGGAACGAATGTTTGTGAGGTCTGAGCGGAACGAAATAACCTCCGCAATGCGGTCCAGTTTTTCCGGTGTTTTGACGAGGGAATCCCAAGCTGCACCTTTGAGCAAGGTATGCAAGGTGCCGGCACCTTCTGCCGCGTTTCCGCTGCGTGCCACCGCATCAAGTTTTTCGTCTTCAAAGCGCACACTTGCAAAGCTTGCAGCATCCGAAAGTTTCCAGAGATTTCGGAGCGTGGTGTAAGAAATCTTTTTTGTCGATCCGAAATTGCTTGTAGCTATTGCAAGTTCTTCGGCAGTAACGCGTCTCCGGTCGCGCCCTTCGCGGATTTCAAATGTGTTGAGCCGCGATAGAAAACGAAACAACTCAAATGAGTAACCGCGTTTTGATGTTCGCTTCTCCTTTGTTTCGAAAGCGCAGTTTGCCAATAGTTTTTCGCTATCTTGCAAACCGCGTTGGTGAAACGGTGCATTTTCTCGCGTTTCATCAAGATATTCGGCTTCCAGTTCGCGTGTCGCAAATTTTGAACCCAGTCGGCGTTGTGTGCTAAAGATTGCGCGGACTTCCGCGGCAAGGTCGGCACGTTGTGGGGTGCGGGAAAAGTCGCTTTCTTTATTACGTTTTCGGTCTGCAAAAGTGGGGTCAGTTGCAATCGTCTCGCCAAACGTGCGGCCTGCAAACTTTTCCTGTGTTTGCGCCATGGCCTTTTTCATTTTTGAACCTTCGACGTCATTTTCTCCTTGCGATTTGGCATTGGATTTGAAGCCTCGATGACGGGCAATGTGTCCTAGTGCTATGGCCAGTTCTTTGGCGGTCAAAAGTTTCTGCGTCGCTTTGGCCCTTGCGTCCCAAGGATTGACGCCTTGAAATTTCAAAGCGTCTTGTTTCGCATCCGGCAACAAACCATGATGTTGCAAAAGTTTGCGCACACCATTCATACGTTGCCTCCTCCGCCGGATTATGCGCCGTTGCCCCCGGAATGTCCGCCTCGCTTCAGACTTGAGCTTTGGGCCGGATTGAGTTGCCTCTTCCGGCGAGTCAAACATGCGGGTGCCGCAAGCGATGATTGATCCGGTCGTTTCCGCCGCATCATATTCCAACACCGCCCACCCAACACTCGCAATTCCGCAATCAAGTCCCAGAACCTTTGGCATGGTTGTCCCTTTGCTGCTGTCACCACTCTTGACGCTAGCAATAAACATGCCTAGGTTGAAGAGGCGAAGTCGGAAGGGAAACCACGGCAAGGATTTGAACCCTTGTGGTTCCTAATCTGAAGGATTACCCCTGTTCGGGAAACCGGGCAGGGGGATTCCCCCGCCGCTCACTCAATTCATCGTCACCACGTCGTTTTCCTGATGGGCTCAAAACTGTTGTGGTGGCGGATTTCTGGAGTATTCCTGTTATAGGACTATTGACCGCGCGGTGTCAAGTGTTATTTTCCTATTGTGGAAAAACATAAAAAGGCCGCAGCAGTTCCCTGCGCGGCCTTTGAAACTCAAAATCGACAAACTTACTGACGATATTGCTGAATGCGCGTTGTCCGCAATCCGGCCAAACCATTCTTATCCAGCGAACGCTGCCACGACAGATATTCTTCCGTGGTCAGCGTGTAACGCTCACAGGCTTCCTCGAGGCTCAAAAGGCCCCCGCGCACGGCTGCAACCACCTCTGCCTTGCGGCGGATGACCCATCGATGCGAGCCTGGTGGTGGAAGATCCGCAATCGTCAGCGGGCTCCCATCGGGACCGATGACGTAATTCACGCGGGGACGCAATTGACCTGTAGGGTTCATACGCTTTTACTCACTCACACACTCACATCTGGGCGCACAACTGGTGCTTAACTGCCCAACTTCGATGACCCTACGCCACAGGTTTTAATTTTGAGCTAAGCGATCGTGAACGAATTGCAAATTCTGGCAATTGGTTGCGCCAAATCGGAACAGAATTGCATTCAAACGCCATTTGGCCCATGGAGAGGCCATGAAATTAAGTCACCATATGCTGGAAACCGTTCACGCGGCCATGCAGTTGCCGGGCAATCCCGCCGATCACCGGGTTGTGGTGGCGATGTCGGGCGGGGTTGATTCATCCGTGGCGGCGGCGTTGATTAAGCTCGCTGGTTATGAAACTGTTGGTATTACCTTACAGTTGTATGATCACGGTGAAGCTATTCGGCGTAAGGGTGCGTGTTGTGCCGGCCAAGATATTCATGATGCGCGGCGCGTATCAGCCGCACTTGATATTCCACATTACGTGTTGGATTTTGAATCGCGTTTCAAGGAAGCGGTGATTGACGATTTCGTTGACACTTATTTGCAGGGTGCCACACCGATCCCTTGTGTGCGCTGCAATCAAACCGTGAAGTTTGCAGATTTGCTGTGGCGCTCGCGCGAGCTTGGGGCATCGGCCTTGGTCACGGGGCATTATGTTGACTCGGTGTTAACATCTGCCGGTCGCGAGCTGCGCACGCCCGCTGATATGGCGCGCGACCAGAGTTATTTTCTATTTGCGACAACGCAAGAGCAAGTGAACTATCTGCGCTTCCCGCTGGGTCGACTGACAAAGCCTGAAACCCGCGCCTTGGCCACTGAGCTGGGATTGATGGTGGCAGATAAACCTGACAGCCAGGACATTTGCTTTGTGCCCGATGGCAAATATGCGGATTTGATTTTAAAGCTGCGGCCCGATGCGGCGGGTGTCGGGGACATTGTTCACCTTGATGGCCGTGTGCTCGGGCGTCATGAAGGAATTTTACATTACACAATCGGCCAACGCCGTGGGCTTGGAGTTGCCGATGTTGAACCGCTTTACGTGATCAAACTGGATGCGGCGGCCAAGCGCGTGATTGTGGGGCCACGCGAAGCTTTGAAGCAGACGGATATTGCCGTCAAAGATTTAAACTGGTTGGGGGCTGCTCCTTTGAGTGAAATGCCGCAGCCGGTTTACGCGCGCATTCGTTCGACCCGGCCGCCGGTTTTGGCCAGTGTGCGGAAAGCTTCAGGCGATGTGATCGTGACAATTCCCGAGGGTGAATATGGGGTGTCGCCAGGGCAGGCTTGTGTTTTATATGATGCGCCGGGGCCGGGACAACGGGTTTTAGGCGGCGGTTTCATTGCTCTCACGAACTTGCTATAACAGTTGAAACAGGAAGATCTCCCCTCGTGGCTAAACTTCAAATTACTCCGCAGCTCGACAAGGAAATTAAAAAGGGCATTGCGTGGTCAGTCCATGCTTTCACAACCTTTGGCATTGTTGCAGGATTTTTAGCTCTGGTCGCCGTTTTGAAGGGCGATGCCTTTACAGCCTTCGTATGGCTTGGCGTTGCTTTGTTCGTGGATGGCGTTGACGGCTCATTGGCCCGCAAGGCGCGCGTTACTGAATATACCCCGAATTTCGATGGCGCGTCTTTGGACTTGGTGATCGACTATTTCACTTACGTCGCCGTACCTGCCTTGATGGTTTATTGGTTCAATATGGTGCCGGTGAATTTCATCTTTACCGGTGACACCTGGAGCCTGATCTGCGCCGTCATCATTATGGCGGTGTCGTGCTACACCTTCGCCAATGTCGGCATGAAGTCATCTGATTATTATTTCGTGGGCTTTCCGGCTTTGTGGAATGTGGTGGTGCTGTATTTCTATTTGTTCGACACAGGCTCAGTGACGAACCTCGTCACCATATTATTACTGGCGGTGCTAACATTTATTCCCGTTAAATTTGTCCACCCTTTGCGCGTTACACATTGGCGTAGCATCACAGTACCCGTCACAATTTTGTGGGCTGCCATGGCCTTGAGTCTGATTTTGGCTAAGCGCTTTGCCGATCAGTTCGGTTTTGTTGAACAGTTGGAGCTTTGGATTTTCGGCGCGGCGTCCCTGTATTTCGCGTGGATTTCGTTATGGCGTACATTCATTTTGGGTGATGCGGGCGAAGAGGAAGAAACCGCAGCGACTGACGCTTGACGTCACGGGGTTTTTGTCACTATACGGCGCTCACCTGATTGGTATGGCGGGGTAGCTCAGTTGGTTAGAGCACGGGAATCATAATCCTGGGGTCGGGGGTTCAACTCCCTCTCCCGCTACCATCAAGAACCCACCCGTGGGGGTGAAGCTGGGCAGGCCGATGAGTTGGTTCAGGCGGCCTTTGATTTCGAATTTATAATCCGGATGCACGGTGATGCTGGCGATGAGCCCGCGCAATTCGTCGGCTTCTGCTGTGCCGGTAGCGAGTTCGCTTTGCAGATTGTGGATCTGTGCGATGTAACGATTGAGTGCCGTGGGGTGCAACGTCACCACATCGGCTGAAGGCTTGGCCGCAAGCGTGGCTTTCAATTGCCGTTCCTCGGATTCCAATTCTTTCACGCGGGGGCTGTGGCGCTCGGGGTCGATCTGGCCTTTGATCATCATCGTGACTGTGCGCTCGATCTCGGACGTGACGGAGGCCAATCGCTTTTCGTTGTTGGCCTTGGATGATGCGCGCGTGTTGCTCAAGCGTCGGCGCTCGGCATTGTATTCGCGCACATAAGCCTCGATCAATTGGGGGTGTTGCAATTCCTGCCGCAGCACATCCAGTACGGCCATGGTGATGCGGTCCAGCTGGTACACACGGTTGTTGCTGCACGCGCCCGATTCCTGAAAGCGCGAACAGCGAATGCGCGTCACGCCATTTTTCCGGTCGCGCACCACCAGTGAGCCGCCACAGCAATGGCATTTGAGCAGGCCTGACAGCAGATGTTTTGGCGCACGCATCGTGTGGCCGCGCGGATCATAGACCCGGCGCTTGGCGGCAACAGCGTTCCACACATCCTCGTCGATGATGCGTAAGTGCGGCACTTGCGTTGACTGCCATTCCGATGCTGGATTGGCGCGGCTGATGCGGCGGCCTGTGTCCGGGTGCTTGAACATCTTCACTTTATTCCACACCAGTTGGCCGCGATAAAGCGCGTTGCCGAGGATGCCGTTGCCACGGTCTTTGCGTCCCTGAATCGTTGATGCGTTCCATCGGGTGCCCATGATGGGGGTGATGTTGTTTTCATTAAGTATTGCGGCGATTTTTCTGGGTGAATCACCAGACGCATAACAGGTAAAAATGCGGCGCACCACGTCGGCTTCGTGTTCGACAATCACAAGTTGGCCAGCCTCGCCTTTGACGGGGCGGTAACCATAGGCGCGGCCTCCTGCTGATTTGCCTGCGCGGATATTGCCCGCCATACCCCTGTGGGTTTTGTCGGCAAGGTCGGCCAGAAACAAAGTGCCCATCAGCCCGCGCACGGCAGCATTGATGGGGGTGGCCTTGCCGCCGTGCACTTCGATGATGGTCACGCCATCGAAACTCAGGCGCTTATAAAGTGTGGCCATGTCAGCCTGGTCGCGCGATAAACGGTCAAGCGATTCAACCACCAGTGTTTTGAAACGGCCTTCAGCGGCATCACGCAACAGGCGCTGCAAGCCCAACCGTTGCACGGTGGATGCGCCCGACATGGCGCGGTCTTCGTAAGCGGCCACAACGGTCAAGCCTTCGCGCTGTGCATAGGTTTTGCAAAGGGCGAGTTGGTCCTCAATCGAGCGTTCGCTCTGCAGGTCGGAGGAATAGCGGGTGTAAATGGCGGCGGTCATTGTGCCTTTTCCGAAGCAGCCTGTTCGCGCGCATGATCCTCCGCCGCTGCCTTTCTGGCAAGGGCCTTGACGAAGGCCAGCAATTCAGGGGCTGGCGGCAGGTTATGGCGCGGGGCGGGGGTCACGTTGTAGCTGTTTCCCCTGCAAACAGCGGTACATCTTTTTGAATAAGTGCAAAGGGAATCGCGGGATCTGCTTCGATGCAGTTTCGGGCGCGAAGTGTGGCACAGATGCCAGTTACCAAGTCACGCCCTGAGCAGTTCCACAGCAGCATTCTCCGCATATCATATGCGCGGGTGCGAGTGTTGGTGGGTAGCCTGTTATGGTGGCAAAGGGTGATCAGTTCATCCTTCCAAATCATTTCCAAAGCTGAGGCAGGCAAGACTTCATTCAACGTGTCGTTTGGTCCGCGCCATTGGTCTCTCGGCAATTCAGGATAAACCCAAAGTTCGGCGCGTCTGCCTGACAACACGGGGCTGACGCGCCGATAGAACGCGCCGTCGCGTTCCGCGCGCGCGGCCCACTGATTGGTGACGACTTCATCAAGCAGGGATTCATGAACAGCCAGAATGGTGTGGTGGGCTATGAGAGACATGCCCTTGATCTGGCCGTCAAGTAAATCCAAGGTGTCTTTTTTAGATTTCACCTCAAGCGCAATGATCTCGGTTTTCGATACCGCCAACACATCAACGCGGTTGATGCAGCCGTTGTTGATTTCGTGGATGATGCGGGCGGTGGGTCTTAGACTGCGTAAACGTGAAACAGCAGCGTCTCGCACTTCGGCCTCATCGGAGCTGCGATAGGCAGGCATTACGTCACCACCTCATCGCTGTTGGCAACTTCGAGCAGCCAGTCACCGTGACATGGCTCTCCGATTTTGCACCAGCAGGCGAGATTTTTGCGGCGCAGTTCGGCTTTGATTTCATCCATTGACGGCGGGGCAATTGTCTTGATGACGGGGGATGATGACACGCGGACGGGTTTCTTCTTGCTTTCTGCGACAAGTCCGCAATCAATTTCGACGGGCTTGCCTTGCTTCACCCATGAGGAAAACATCGCTACAGAAGCCGCCGCCCGTCCAAGCCTGTCGGCCTTGAAGCCGTGAGCAATCGCGGTCCAGCAATGGGCGCTGCTTTTGAGGTTGAACGGGTTGCCCCACTTGCCGGGCCGCGTGACCACCACCGTGTTTGGCGGCATCTTCGCACCTTTTGTGCGGGTGCGCTGGATGCGGATTGGTTTCTCGGTCATACGTTCACCGCCTTCACTCTGAGTTTGTAAGTCTTGGCTGAGGCGTCGTAACTGATTAGCTCTGGGTGTTTGTGCATGACCTGCTTGAGGTCAATACTGGCCTGCGGTATCGACACGCGAAATTTCTTGACGATGTGATCGCGGTTGATAAACCCAAAAATCCCAACTGTTTCCACAATCCAGTCGTGGCGATATTGCTGTGCCCATGTGATTGAGGACGTGGTCATGTTTTCCACCTAAATTCCAAAACTGAGGATTGCTCGTCGATGTCTTTCAATTCCGAGGTGACAAGCCCTTGCTTTTCCAATTCGCGCAAATCTTCCAATTCAGGCGCATCGCTGCGGTCCACGTTGAGTGTGCGACCAGCCTTCAAGCCTTCAATGATTTGGTCTTTGGTAAAATTGCGCGGACAATCGGTCATCACTTCACCTCCGGCATTTGCTTGCAGGCCCAGAGTTCATCGCTGGCGCGACCGCGCATGCCAGATCGTGGGCCTGAATCTTGTTTGAAGAAAAATGCTGTGCCAGTTTCGCGGCACTGGCGCATGATGTCTTCAGCCGATTCCATCTGCATGGGTCGATGGCCGTGACCGCTTTCGCCGCCAACGATGATCTGGTCGAGCGTAGGGTATGGAAATTCAAACTTAAACCCACAGTCGATCTTATATGAGCGATGGCTTCCGCAATTTGGGCACGAGGGTTCTTCCGCTTGGTCGTCCGATCCACATTCTCGACATGTCATCAACAAAAAACCATCTGGTGATTCGAAGGCTTTCTCGCAACCGCAATTGGAGCAACCACTAGGCCCTTGATCGTTTACTCCGCCGTGAAACCCGCAATCTGCGCACGTCCATGGTTCAAGCCATTTCTCTAGGTTCAATGGCAACAACAAAGGTTCTGCACTCACAAATCTCACCGCTGCCGGTGTGGCCAGCAGGTCGGGGATGCGCTCATCGGCGCGGGTCTGGTCTTCGCAGCTGACACCGAGGTGGACGTTCGACAGTGGCAGTACGATTGGCGGCAAGAAATCAATGTGTGAGCAATACTCCCGCATCCGCTTGCTGCGCTTCGTCAGGATTTGAAACGTGTGCTGCGGGCACAGCGCCATCACGGCGAACACCTTGTCGATCACCTCATCCGGCACGGATTCGTGGAACAAATCCGACATCGAGTTCACGAAAATCCGGCGCGGCTTTTTCCATTTCAGCGGTGCCAGCAAAGTGCTTTCGGGTGCCACCTTCACCACGCCTGTCCAGTGAACAGGCTTTCTATTGTAGGGGCCACGGCTCGTTGTACCTCTATAGTGATCAAGGTGAAAGTTGCCGCTGCCGTCTGGCTTTGACGCCATGCTTTCCAATCGTTCCGCCATCTTCATGGCGTAGCAATTGGTGCAGCCGGGTGAGATGATGGTGCAGCCCACAGTCGGATTCCACGTCGCATCGGCCCATTCGATTTTTGTGTTGTCGCCCATCACACAACAGTCTCCGCATCAACGTCACCTTCGATGTCTTCTTCGTTGCGGGTGTCGTCGAAAGCCCACACGTGGCGGTCGAGGTTGTGGGTTTTTATCCATTCAAGGGCTGTGGCGTCGAGGCGGGATTGCAAATCCTCCCATTGTGCCGTGGTGATGTTGGCTGAGACCGGATCTCCTTCGGGGTCGCCCATATCTTCGTTGTTGTCGTCCAACCATTCGCCGACACGTGCGCCGATAAATGCGCGCAAGGTGCCTTTGGTGGCTTCGCAAATTATGAAGGACTCACCGTCCGCTTCGTCGCGGCCGGCGGTGATGGCGTCCTCGCGGCTGTCGCATGGCCCCCAATAGCTCTCACCGCCATCATGCGAATGCCACCATTGCCATTGGGGTTCGTTTGTCATCAGTTTTTCCCTTTCTAAATATCCTGTGTCTCACAACCGCCGAAATGCAGATTGATTGCAGCCTTCACGGCCTTCACCGACTCCACTTGCGGGTGGCTGCGATAAAGCATTTCTGTCAGATGCATGATCACGGGCAGTAGAACAGCGGGCCTTAACTGGTGCGCCACGATATTAACCACCGCGTTGCCGTCTTCCAAAATGTGCGGCACGATGGTGATGACAGGGTCTTGCGGCTGGCGTTTTCGGATCACATCGCCAACACGCATGATGTATTTATTCCAGTCTTCAACTTGATCATCTGGAATGTCGCCGGGTTGCATCGTTTTCAAAACGGCACCTCATCATCTAAATCGCGGGCGAAGGTTTGTTTCTCACCTTGCTGTGGCCGCGTGGTTGTGCTGCCGTAATCGGCTTCGCTGGCGCGGGCTCCCGGCGGTGAGCCTTCAAGTCCCAGACGCCCGTCAAAATTGCCGATGACGATTTCGGTGGTGTATTTTTCGATGCCCGCTTTGTCGGTATATTTGCGGGTGCGGATGGAACCTTCGACCGACACCAGCCCGCCCTTTTTCACCCAGTCTTTCACCACCTTGCAGATGGCCTGGTTGAACACGGTGATGCGGTGCCACTCGGTGTTTTCTTTCTTCACGCCGGTGGTTTTGTCCTTGTAGGATTCGGATGTGGCCATGGAGAATGACGCCACCATGTCGTCATTTTTGGTGTGGCGGATTTCAGGATCGTCGCCCACACGGCCTAAAAGAATTGCGCGGTTGATGCTCATGGTAAATTCCTTGCACAGCAGAGAAGTGCATCACGCAGCACTTCGGGTGGAGTGAATGGGCGTGGTGCTGCATCGCTGAGAGCGATGACGACGTGCTTGCGGGGTGGGTGGGATGCAACGCCGCACAACAGTTTATGTGCGTCCGTCACGAAGATGACGGTCAAGCCCGGTTCCTCTGTCACCGCCAAGTGTGCGGCGGCAAGGGCTGCGGATATTGACCGCCCGCCGCCCGGCAATGAAACCTCGGCCAGCATGTCGTGGCAGATGGATGCTGATTTCATCATGCACGCCTCCGGTTTTTGCGGAGCTTCTTTTTCTTGCCGCCGCCGACCACGGCATTGGCGTAGTCTCTGCCCCACCGGCTTTTGGCGGATGCGCCAAGCCCTGCATTGTGGCGCTTGGCGGCAAGCCATGGGTTACCACCTGATCGACGCAGCTCCATTGCGAGATGGCGCATGCCGTAGTCGGTCTGGGCTGCACATGACAGCCGCGCCACATTGCGCACGCCAAACAATGCGCGGGCAGTTCTGATCTGGATTTGCAGCGGTCCGTGGCTGCGGCCTTGATCGCCGACGCGGCCACATTGCAGCCCGCTTTCCATGTTGCCCACCTTGAGGGCCAGCCATTGCGGCACACGGTGACGTCGCGCCGATGCAACCACGAGCCCCCGCGCACTGGCGTAACGCTGGCGTTTCAACTTACGCTTGGTGGATGGGGACGCTGACGCCTCACTGATGGAAAAACTTATATTCACCTGATGTGCCAAAGGCGGTGCCACAAAGGTGAGAACCAAGGCCAATGCGGCGCTGATGGCGAGACGTTTCAAGCGGCGCATCATTGCGCGGCCTCCGCCTGTTGGTCACTTCCCTCTCCCGCCGCGCTTTGCGCGGCGCCCTCTCCCGCAAGGGGCGAGGGGAGGTATCGGGGGCTGCCCGGGCCTTCGTAACTTGGCGTGCGAAGTTGCGGGGGCAACCACGCTGTGGCCTCGATGCGCGGCAGGATGGCCGCCAACATGTCCGGCTTTTTGGCTTTCTTGATCGGCGCGTCGGGGTCGATTTCAACCGAGATCAACAGCAGCTGATAGAGTGACAGGCGGCCTAAGAATTCCGCATTCACAGCAAAACCTTCGGCCCGCATGTTGGGGTCGATCTGATTAACAACCCATTGCGCGTCGGTGTTTTTGAGGGCTTCGACTTCAAAGCTAGTGGCGGTGATCACGCCGTCGAGCAGAATGGTTTGTTCCGGCTCAAGCGTTTCCAGCACCGCCATCACTTCGGCAAAGGTTTCGCAGGTGTAGAACTTGTCCAACACCTGGGCGAACATGCCGTGTGTGCCGCTGGCGTCGTCGTGCATCTGATCGACATCCATTGCAAAGGGTGATGAGAACATTGACTTTGCGCTGCACACCCGTGCGGCCAGCCCCATGCGTTGCGCCATGGCGGGCTTCATGGTGAGTGCAAATTGCGTGGCCTTTTGTGCGGTGATGCGTAGAATTTCTTCGAGAGCATCGGAATAGCCCGCCTGTTCGGTGATAACAGGTGCCGGTGACGTGCCCTCATCCGTCTCGCTGCGCTCGCCACCTTCTCCCGCTGAAGCGGGTGAAGGCTTGGTTCTTTCGCCGGGCTTCAGGCGGCCTTTGGAGATTTCGACTTTGTTGCGCAGTAAAATCAACACGCCGAGGCTTGAGCGTTGTTCCACGGTGAAGCTGGTGGAGTTGTAGCTGTCGGTGATGTCGTACTGGTTGGGAATCAGCTTGTATTCGATCTCTAACAATCTGTCCGCTTGTTCATCGGTGATGTCGTCGTTGTCTATTTCGTCAAGGGCATTGTATTCCGCTTCCAACGCCTTCAACGTTTCAACCTCTGCATCACGCGCCTGTTGTTCCTCGGCACCGAACGCACGTTTTGCAGCGGGGGCTTGGCGTTCATATTTACTGTCGTCATCGGCGTGTTTTTCATCCAGCACTTTCACCCATGCCCAGCCATCGTTTTTCAAATCGGCCACGGTTTGATCCAGCTTTTCAACGAACAGGCGTTTCACCAAAGCGGCGTCACGCAGATAGGCATTGTCGGCAAACAAGTCTTCATCCACCGCACCACCGGCTGCGCGATACGCGTCGATGCCGACAAAAGCAGCTTCCATCGCATCGGCTGACATCGATGTGTCGGTGAGGGCGCGGCGAATGTGCCATTCCTGTAGTGAGCGGGTTTTAACAGCATCCTCAAACACCATGAGCTGGCGTTCGGATGAGTCCGTCAAGGTGAAGGCTTGTGCCGTGTCCAGATCCATGTCGCTGTTGCGCAACGCCGTGATCAGGGGTGCTGGCAATGAGCCGATGGCCAAACGTTGGCGCACCCGGCGTTCGGGCTGGGCGTAATGCGAAGCAATGTCTTTGACCGACATGCCAGCCTTGCCCAGGTTGTAAAACGCCACAGCCTCATCAGCGGGGGATAAATCTTCACGGGCCACAAAGGAGTCGAGCGCCATTTGCAATGCGGCTTCGTCATCCACCTCAAAGCAGTCACATGGAATGTCGTCGTTCCATTCCAGCACATCAAGGGCGCGTTTGCGGCGTCCGCCATTGATGACCTCATAGAAATCATGTTGGCCCGGTTGCTGGCGCACCCACAACGCTTCCTTAAAACCCTTGTCACGGATGATCGAGACCAACACCGTCACATCATCGTCCGACGCATGGCGCGGGTTGATGGCGGGGTTAAGAATGAGGTGTTCACGTTTGACAAAAATGCGTTGCATGATTTTCCTTTCAGACTTCTTCAATGTTGAGATGACGGGCGAGGGTGTTGAAGGTTTTGACGAACATGTCTTCGGCGCGGTGCCAGGGCAGTGGCTTGACGCGCTGCTTGGAGGGCGTGGCCGCCAGCGGGCATGGGCCCGGCATCAGGTCGCGCCATTCGGTTGCGAATGCGGTTAAGTCTGCGAGTTTAATTTCGCGCAATTCAACAGGGGAAAATGTCAGCCCGAATTTCTGGTGAATGACATCATCAAACACTTGCGCCGCGTGGTCATGGCGTGATGCGATGGGGCCAAACAGCAGGTCTTTGACGGGGGTTGGCGTGTCACCCAAATAGGCTTCATGCGCGTCATGTAACAGCCCGCCCATCACCACGTGTGCGGGCTGACGTTTGACCAGCAGCAAATCCGCCACCAGCACCGAATGCTGCGCCACGCAATAAGGTGTTTCGGTAGCGCCGTTGAAACGGTTGATCAAGGCTAAGTGGTGGGCAATGTCGCGGAGGCTGATGCTGGTTGGGCAAGGCTTGGCCAGCACCACATCAACACCGGAATTCATGCGGATAAAACTCATGCAGGCCTCCGCAGCTTGCGGCTGAATTCCGGCAGCATCACCGTCACAATGGCGTCGGGGTGTTCGGCCCGCAGCGTCAACACATGGGCGCGGAGCAACACGGCGATGACGCGGGCTTTGCGCCATTGGCCCAAGCGGCGTTCATCTTCCAGCAACACCGCATCACCCAAACCCCAGCCGTCCAAAGTGGCGCGGGCGGGTGGCGGGATGGGGTGGCCGGTAATGGCGGGGGCGAAGAGCGGGAGAGTGGTGGGGCTCATGATAGGCAAACCCCTAAGGCGATAACCACGGCGGTCATCAGCGCAGCACCCGCCGCGAACGACAGCATCACCAAAAAGAGGACGGCTTCATACTGGTCTTCGTTAAACATCACGCACCATCCTTTCCAAACAGGCGGTCGCGGCGGTCGCGGTCGCGTTTGATTTCGCTGCGGATTAGACCGGGCAACCACACAACGATGCCAAGAATTGAGGCAGCACATACGAATTGAAAGGCGGTCAGATAAACGAGGTAATCTATAATATCCCGCATCATGCGGCACCGCCGTGTTGCAGCGACGGCACTTTGGCCGCGGCTTGCTGTTTCAGGGTTTCAAGGTGCGCGGTGAGGTGGTTTGCGGCTGGGAGTCCTGTGATCAACCAATGCACGTCACATTCAAGCACGCGGGACAGCGCAGCCATTCGCGCCGCGCCGCCGCTTTTTCTGCGTCCAATAACGATTGAGCAGATGAATGTTTTTGGGGCGCCAATTTCTTGGCCGGCAGATTGTGCGGTTTTGCCAACCGCTTTAAGTCGTTGCTGAATGCGCAGACCGACTTCATTCCGAGCTACAATACCCATGGTGCCTCCTTGTTGGAGGCTTATTCGTAGTGAGTTATTTATAACCCGTCAAGGGGTATGGGTTAAAAATAACGTTCCACGTGAAACATCAGTCTTCGGCTTGCCCCATAATTGTGCGTCGCCACACCCATGGCGGTTCCACTTCGCCCGACCAAATTCCACGCCGTGCTGTGCGGGCTTCGGCTTCAGCGTCAACGAATTCAGTTGAGTATTTTATATAGGCAAAAGCCCATCCGCTGCTGACCAACATGCGGTTGATGGCGATTTTTCCTGCGGAACAATGGGCCAGCGTGCGGCCATTGCGGTCGCGGCCATCCTCGTCGCAGCGCACGGTTCCTTGTTTGACCAGCAGCTGTAAAACCTGCTTGGCCCCTTCACCGCAGGGCCATGCTTTGCGTTCCCATGTGATACAGGTCTGGCTGCGTTCGGGCGCGTCGATGCCCTCCAGCCGGATGATTCGTTTGCCGATTTGCAGGGTGTCACCGTCAATCACCCGCAATTTCTTAGGGTTAGGTAGTGTCGTTGGCACACGGCGCGGTGTAGGTGTTGGAGTCGACAAAAACGTTTGCGGCTCTCCGCCTCCGTCATTGCAGGCGCAGCCTGGAGCTTTCCGGCAGGTTTTGCCGGCCGAAATACAACTGTTGCCGCAGGCCTGCGACGACCGGCAGACGCGGCAACAGCTTTGCGCTACGCCGGTTGTCGTGTCTGCGGCTAGCCAAGCCAAAGCCAGCACCGCCACGGCGCGTGTTGCGCTATTCCTTGTTCGGCCAGTCACCACGATCAATGATCTTTTCGTTGGCGGTGATTTGCAGCCATTGCGGATAAACCGTTGCGGCCACCACCAGCGTGATCAGCGTCCAGCCGATCCATGACATGTTGGGTAACCAAAAACTGACGCCAAAAGCCACGGCCAAACCAAGGCCGAAGCTTCCAAACGCGATTTTCTCCGAGCCTTTCAGCGTGAACTTACGAGGTGTTTTGCCTTGGTCCAATGGAGTACCTCCCGTTTGAAAGCTCAACTCAACCGAGAACCCATGACGCTGTCAAGGCCACCGCCACCACGCGGCCTTTTTCGTCGTCGCCGTTGAGCAGAATAATTGTTTCGTGTTGCGGGTTGTCGCTTTCGGGCTGCAGTTCCACGCGGTCACGGAACACGCGCAGGCGCTTGATGGTGCGTTCGCGTTCATGGCCGCCATTGCGTAAAGCTTCCACCACCACAATCTGGCCGTCTGTGGTCTCACGGTGGCGGCGTTCCCATTCTGAAATCTCGACGGCCAGCACATGCATGCCCTCAAAAATGCGGGCTTTGTTCATGCTGTCGCCCGCCACCAGAAAGGCAAACTGCATCTCGAAGGGGTAACGCGGATCAGGGGCCACCGGCACGCGCTTGAACTCACCGTCCTGATTCATGGTGTCTACCACGCGCCATGATCCGGCATCAACAATGCCGCCGAATTTGACGCCGAATGGCTTTCTAGCTGGGATAGGGGGATGTCCCGGCTGGTGTCCGAGCGGAGGTGTTGGCCCGGCTTTCAGTTGCGACAGCGTGGCGTTGATTGTGCCTGTGGCCCCCATGTCGTCGGTTGATCCCAGCAACCATGATTCGCTCACTTCCAATGTTCGTGCCAGTTTCAAAATGTTTTCGCCGCGTGGCGATGCGGATTTTCCGGTGCGGATGTTGCGAATGAACTGCGAATTGCCAACCGCAAGCATAGAAGCCTGACGTTCTGTAAGGCCTATTTCATCAAGCCGCTGTTTGATCCTGTTGTAAAGCTGGGTGTTTTCCATGGGTAAAATATAACCCTGAACAGCTTTTGTTGCGCCTTGATAAAAATATTCTTGACTGTGAGTTATTTCTAACCCACATTGCGGCGCATGAACTACCGTCAACATCTGATCACCCTCATCGAAACCTTTGCAACGGCCAAGGGCATTTCACCCTCGCGTGTCGGCCAAACCTTGTTTTCCAGCGGTGCCAAATACGCACAATTGGTGGCTGGCGCTGACATCAACGTCGGTCGCTTTGAGGATGCTGTGAAATATCTCGACGCCCATTGGCCCGCTGATGCGGTGTGGCCTGAGGGTTTGCCGCGCCCATCACTGATCGCCGATGCCAAATCACTCGGCACCCCTGAAACCGTGGAGGCTGCATAACATGTCAGTGTTTGGTCACATAAGCAGCGGATTGCAAAATTTTCGCCGAAAAATCTTCCAGATACTTGAGGGTAAGTTCTGCTTGCTGTCGCGTTTCTGCGGGCGCTTCTCGCGCCGCCCTGCTGAAACTGCGGGTGACGTTGGTCATGAGGGCTTGTACGCGTTCCGGCCCACCTTCCGGCTCGACGTAAAGCGCCATCATGATTTGCAACAGCAAAACCTCGTGAACCGCAGCGCGGGCTTCGAGGGCTGCTACATCTGTCTTCAAACTGGTTGTCGTCATCAGGGTCTCCTTTGGCAACATGTTGCCAAAGACGGTAGAGGCGGATTGCACATTCCGCAAGACTGGCTGGACCGCGCTGTAAATCGGGTGTCGCATGTCTGAGAACTGGAAAGCCCGCCACCCCTTCAAAATCGGCCAGACGGTTTATGCCCGTGAGGCCCATGTGTTGGAAAGCTTCGCGCTGTTTTTGACGGCCGGAAAATCCTACCGCATCGCCATGCTGGGCGAGGACCGTTACGGCCCCTGGGCTATGATTGAGGGCATTGTTGAATGTCTGCCGGTGCGGCTGCTTCAAGCTGATGCGCCACCCGTGATGATCGCCGTCTCCGAAGATATGGAAGAGGTGGCGTAAATGAAGTCCGTTGCGATGTTGTCTCAAACTTCTCGCAACGGCACCTGTGGCAGCGACAGTCCCTTCGCTGTGCCTTTGGGTTTTGCGCTTCATTGCATCCATCGGCGTTTCCTCCCTGACTTGGCCGGAGTGGTGGTTTTTAAACCCCGCCATTCCGGTTTTTTTCAAGGATCACACTAGCACCACCCGTTCACCAGTCTTGGGAATTACAGGAGGCACCCATCCCATGTCGCAGACCATTTCACACCGTCAAATTCCAAAGCGCGAAGCCGATGCGCTGAAAGCTGCATCGCATAGTTTGGTTGAAGCCTCAGGCGGCGTTATCAAAGCGGCGGGGC
Source organism: Hyphomicrobiales bacterium (assembly GCA_043756645.1). Taxonomy (GTDB): domain Bacteria; phylum Pseudomonadota; class Alphaproteobacteria; order Rhizobiales; family Aestuariivirgaceae; genus Aestuariivirga. The sequence continues at coordinate 27,523 of JAYUQS010000131.1, forward strand.
ATACGCAAAGCAGCCCGTCTCGGCTGTCCGAAGCCGTGTCGCCCTGGCATGAAAACCGCTGGCTCTCACTCATCCATGTGGCCGATCTGGAATGTGTGGCGGGCGCTCCGCTGGTCACCCGCGTGCTGGCCCAAATGGCGGGTTATGATCTGGTGTCGCAATTAGAAAATGCGCGGCCACAGGATTTTCACCAGCATCTGGCCCACATCATCATTGAAACGGGTGACGTTGAAAGCCATCTGGCCAAGGCCTTGGAAGATGGTACGGTCACCCGCGCCGAAGCTTTGCAGGGCTTACGCGAAACACAACAGGCCATCGCGCGGTTGCAAAATCTGGAAGCGGATTTTCGCCGCATTGCGAAAGTCGATGTCAAATCACCTGTCAGCTTGGCGGCGGTGAAACCATGAGTTCCACACTGGATTTTCGTTGGAGCGACGTGGCCATCACAAAGGTAACCGACTATCTGAAGCAGGGGCTTTCGGCTGGTCAGATCGCCAAGCACTTGGGGTGCAGCCGGAATGCGGTAATTGGCAAAGCACACAGGCTTGGTTTGCATCTGGGTGCGGGGGTCTCGACGCCCTCACAAAAAAAACCTGTCCCGCGCAAAGTCTCATTGCCTGATGGACATTGGCCTAAGGTTTACACGCCACCGCCTGAGAAAAACAACAGCCGCATGATGGCGGATAATGCTTTGCGCGCCCGCATCAAAAGGCGCGAGGCGATTGAGCGGGGTGAGGTGGCACCGCCGAAAGCGCCGGTTTCGATGAGGGCGTTTCTGCCAGGCTATCAAGGTCAAGAGGCGCGCGTATCCAGCGTGCTGACATTGACGTCCGGTGATTGCAAGTTCCCGATTGATCTGGACGGCGGTGGCACCGGCTTTTGTGGTGACACCCGCGAAGAACACACGTCTTATTGCAAAGCCCATGCCTTGCGCTGTTTCAACCCCAACTCCGCTGCCATGCGGAATCGTTTTTCATGAGGTGATGTGATGGCTTTTGTAAAATTGATCACGGTCAAGGTGGTTGGCATAACGGGGGCGTTTCGGTTTAGTAAAAAAGGCAAGGGCATGTTCTTTGTGTCAATGCCATCGGTCATCGCCGGTAAAGCGTGGGATGCGTTTGGGCGCTGCGACATTGCTGTGGGCGAGGGCGATGACGCTGGCCTGATTCAGATCGCCGCGCATGCTGCGGGGATGTTCAAAATCGGGCGCTTGAAAACCGCACTTGTGTTTCGCGTGCCACCACAGATCGCATGGGTAGGGGGGGCGTTTGATCCCGTTGCACTTGAAACCGTGGAAAATAAAAATGGTGCGTTGGTGTTGCGGCTGCCGAAACAATTGTTCGAAGCACTGACGTTTAATCAGGATGGAAAGCCAACGCCGCATCTGCTGCGTGCGCGTCCTGAGGATCGGATTGTTCCGCCTGCTGCAAAGCCGGGGGAGCGTCCAAAGCTCTCGATCATCGGCACCACGGTGGAGCTGGGTAAGGCCCGCGTCAAGCTGTCGATGCCGCAATTTAAATTATTTTCAGCCTTGTGGAAGGCGTGGGGGGAATCCGTGCGCAGCACCGCCCTGCAGGTGGCGATGGGTAATGATGATCACAATCTCGTCAAGGTGTTGGCAACACTCGGCAGGGATGTCGAACCGCTTGGCTTGATGATCGAGGTTGTGAGCGGCGGTTACAAACTGATGCTGAAAGCTTAACGCCATGAGCTTGCACGGTCCCGCTGTCACCACGTCTGATATTTTTTACACGCCCGCCCATGCGTCAAACTCACTGCTGGCCTATGCCGATGATGTCGGCCTGTTTCCCAAGAGCGGTAAAATCTGGGAGTGTGCGGCGGGGCAGGGTCACGTCGCCCGCGTTCTGGCGTCGCGTGGCCATCAGGTTTTGGCCACAGACATTGTGCGGCCGTCCACCTCGGTTTATCCCGTTGGACAGAAGGATTTTCTCAGCGGTGATGCACCGTCGGGCAAGACCCTCTCCATCGTCACCAACCCGCCCTATGGGCAATCGTCAAAACTCATCATCGCATTTCTTCAGCGGGCGTTTGAGCTGATGTGCACCAAAAACGGTGCCATCGCCATGCTGGTGCCGTTTGAGTTTGATGCGGCTTGGACCCGCGCTGATCTGGTGGGTGATCACCCATGGTTCGTCGGCAAGGTCACCTGCAAGCGGCGCATTCGTTGGCTCAATATTCCACAAGTTGAAAACGGTCCGATGGGGTGTCACTCCTGGCTGTGTTACTCCAATGAACTGGCGGTCATCCGCCGCGCAAGGGCTTTGCCATCGATGGTGGTACGATGATGGCAAAATCCTGTTTGGTCGCGGGTTGCACTGGTAATCCGTCGTTCGGCTGGGGCTTGCCCAGCTGGCGTTCCGGCATCCGTTGGGCGTGTCGCAACCACAAATCACTTTTGAATGCCGCCGTCACGGGTGCCTCTGTGGCGGCGGTTCAGGTGGCCTCGCAACGCGGGGGCGATTTACCCGTTGCGGGGTCACCATCCATTCCGGCACCACGACAAGGGAGCTTGTTGTGATGCAAGCTCCTACCCGTGAAACCTCGTTTGAGATGATCATCAGCAACCCGCTGTTCAAGCGCGGTTATGAACATGGCTGGTCGGGCGAGGAACCCATGAACGACCGGGGTTGGATGCCGCATGAAGAAGAGGCTTACGAACGCGGTCGCCAATTCGCCGCCTGGCTGATCGGTGAACGCGAACAGCGCGTGGCGCTGACACGCGGATATCTGGTGCACCCACGGGCGGAAACCCTGTTGATGCGCGCGATGCATCTGGGCGAGGTGCGGTGATGAAGGTGACTACCGAAAAACAGTTGTCGGCGCATGATGTGTTGAAGATGCGTTCTGACAGTCAGCGGGCGGTTTTGGATGCGATGCATTTTGTGCGAGCGCGTCACAATATTTCCGGTGCGTCTGTGCATTTGTTGTTTCTCTCGCAAATAGTGAATGTTTTCCAGTTGGTTAACCCGTTGGCAACGCAGGAGTTGTTGCGGTGCATGGTGGAAATTCACGCAGTGCGAGAAAACAAAGACGCGCTCGATACCGTCATTTTAGAATTCGACGCGGTCCAACGCTGGATGTTGCAGTCCTTCGACCTGTTTTATGCACAGCCTGAAAACGGGGGGCATGCATGACCTTCGACCCCGCTATGGATGATTGGGTGAACCGTGCCCGCGCCGCTGATATCTGGTCGGTGCTGGACCGTTTGCCTGTACCGCATACGCTGAAGCTGCGCGGCCACAAGACGGTGGGGCCTTGCCCGGCCTGTGGCGGGCATGACCGCTTCTCGATGGACCGGCGCAAGGGCATTTTCTTTTGCCGCCGCTCGGCCACCGGGGGCGATGCCATTGCCCTTGTGCAATATCTGACGGGGGCGGATTTCTTCGGTGCTGTTGAAACCATCACCGGCGAGGCACCGCCACGCGGTGAACACGGTATTAAAAGTGAATGCGAACAGCGCGTGGCGCTGACACGCGGATATCTGGTGCACCCACGGGCGGAAACCCTGTTGATGCGCGCGATGCATCTGGGCGAGGTGCGGTGATGAGGGTTTTGACAGAAAAGGATCTCGGCGCTGACGCTGTTGAGGCATTGAACAAAGAGTGTGTCGATATTCTGCTGTCCGCCATGCGGCACATGCAAAGGCGTCACGATGTCAGTGTGCCGTCTGCTCATTTGATGTTCATTTCACGACTGATCGGGTTTGTGCAGTCGATTGATCCGGTGTCAACCGACGCCATGTTGCGGGCTTTCACGGCCATTCATGCGGCATCTGAAGATCTGGTGGAACGTGAAGCGGCCAATGCTGAACTCGGCAAAGCGCAAGACAAACTGTTGCTGGCCTTCGACCTGTTTTATGCGCGGCCTGAAAACGGGGGGCATGCGTGAGTTTTGATCCCGCCATGGATGAGTGGGTGAACCGCGCCCGCACCGCTGATATCTGGTCGGTGCTGGAGCGTTTGCCGGTGTCACACGCACTTAAACTGCGCGGCCAGAAAACCGTGGGGCCTTGCCCGTCTTGTGGCGGTAAGGATCGCTTCTCGATGGACCGGCGCAAGGGCATTTTCTATTGCCGCCGCTCGGACAAGGGCGGCGATGTGATTGCGCTTGTGCAATATCTGATGGGGGCTGATTTTCTCGGTGCCGTCGAAACCATCACCGGCGAAGCACCGCCACGCGGTGAACACGGTATCAAACAGGATCGCGCCCTCATCGAACAGCGCCGCCTGGAACGTCTGGTCGACCAGCAGCGCCGTGATGCTGGGGCTGTGGATTATCGCCAACGCGAAATCGACAAGGCTGCCAAAATCTGGCGTGAGTCCTTGCCGCTCACAGGTTCGCCGGCTGAATCATATTTGGCATTGCGTGGGTTGGTGGCTCCTGCGGGTGCGCGGCTGCGCTGCCATCCCGCATTGAAATTCTGGCATTGGAGTGAAGCTGAAAAGCAATTCCGCGTGCTGCATGTGGGGCCCGCCATGGTGGCGCGGATGGATGACAATGCCAACCGTTTTTGCGGGGCGCATTGCACGTATATCGATTTGTCAAAGCCCAAAGGCAAAGCCGAAATCGTCGATCCTGAAAGCGGTGAAGTGTTGGCTGCCAAAAAGATGCGGGGGTCTAAAAAGGGTTGTCACATTCACCTCAGCGGCGATCCTGCAACGGCCACGGCGCTCAAGATCGGTGAGGGCAATGAAACCGTGTTGTCAGTGCATAATGAAATGCTGCTGGCGGGCAGGGATATTTCAAAGCAGTTGTTCTGGACCTCATGTGACCTTGGCAACCTCGGTGGGCCGGGCGTGGCAACCGTCAAACACCCGACTTTGACCCGCACCGATATCAAGGGCCGTGTGCGGGCTTTGAAGGTGCCGGGCCCCGATCCGGCTTGGCCTCAAGGTGAGGGGATATTGATGCCGCCTGATAATGTCCGCCACATCACCATTCTGGGCGACGGTGACAGCGACCGTTTCTCAACCGAACAACATGTGAAACGCGCAGGCTCCCGTTGGGCCAAACCGGATCGTGTCATCGCAGCCGCCTGGGCCCCGGTGGGCCTTGATTTCAACAATCTGAAAATGGGGCAAGCGTGACTGGCGACACCCCAAACCCCATTCTCGATGCACTTGATCAGGCGCAGCCAGTCAATGCTGAACCCTCCGCACCTCCGCACCATCACGAGGACATCGAAGACCCGGGCGAACAGGAAGCGCCATCCGATATCAATTGGGATTTGCTGCGGCTTTGTGTCAATGAATTGCAAAACGATATCGGCAATTCATGGCGGCTGCGGCATCGCTTTGGTGGTAATTTAATCCACATTCAAAACGTCGGTTTTTTCGCCTGGGATGGAAAACGTTGGGCTGAAGACACCGATCTCCGGCAAGCAAAACCCATGTGCCATGCCACGGCTACGGCCATCGCGCTTGAGGCGATTTTGATTGTGCCGTCGGACAAGGAAAGTGCGGCAATCGAATTGGGCGAAGCTGCGGCCGCCGCCGTGCAAGATGCGCACAAGCGCATGCGCGAATTGGCGTTGCAGGATTTAAAACCGAAAGACCGGAAACAGCGGGCCGACGAAATCCGCATGGAGATTGATGCGGCACGCGATGAAATTGCCGATGGCCGCAAAGCGCAAGCCGCTGTGCAGGCACGCCGCGCCAATCGCCGTCGCTTCTCCATCTCATCGGGCAATGCCGGAAAGCTGAACGGCATGCTCGACCAGGCGCTACCCTATTTGTCACGCCCCATTCTCGACATGGACGTTGATGCTTATGCCCTCAATGTCGGCAATGGGACGCTGCGCTTTACCGAGCGGGCTGATATTGCCGGGCGGTGGCAGGTTGATGTGAAACCCCATGCCCCCACCGACATGATCACCAAACTGGCGGATGTGGACTATAACCCGCAAGCCAAGGCTCCGGTGTTTCATAAATTCCTGAGTGAGGTTTTGCCCAACGAAAACGTGCGGGGCTTCCTGCAGCGGTATTTTGGCTATAGCCTGACAGCGCTGACCTCGGAACAGGTGTTTGCCATTTTGCATGGAGAGGGGCGCAACGGCAAATCCACGCTGGTCGATATTATGGCCAAAATCTTGTCGGATTATTCAACCTCGATTCCCATCGCCACACTGGTCAACGACAATCGTGCGGGCAAGGGCAGTGAGGCCACGCCGGATCTGGCGCGATTGCCCGGTGCACGTCTGGTGCGCTCGGCCGAACCGCGTGAGGGCTTGTCATTCGATGAGAGTCTGATCAAGGGTTTGATTTCGGGTGAGCCTTTGCCGGTGCGGCGCTTGAACCAAGATTTCATTGATATTTACCCCACCTTCAAATTGATCATTTCCGTCAATCGCAAGCCCACCATCAAGGGCAATGACGATGGCATCTGGCGGCGGGTGCGGCTGGTGCCGTTTGAGATACAGGTCGAGGTGGGCAAGGAAGACAAAAGCCTGCCGGAAAAGCTGTGGGATGAACGCTCCGGCATTCTGAATTGGATGATTGAGGGGGCGCTTGATTATTTCGAGCGCGGCGGCCTCGATGCGCCGGAAGCGGTGTTGATGGCAACGCAGGAATATCGTGACGAAAGCGATCTGGTGGGCAGCTTCGTGCGCGCCGCCCTCGACATCACCAACGAGAGTTACGACCAAATGGAAACGGGAGCGCTTTACAACGCCTTCATTGCCTATGCCAAGCGGCAAGGTGTGCCCCTGATGAGCGGCACCACCTTTGCCCGCCGCATGCCAAGGACCGCCAGCCAATTCGGCATCCTCAAGGGAAAGTCATCACTCACGGTTTATTCCGGCATCAAACTGCGGCCAGAGTTCGAGATGCATCACGCGTCGCCCTCACACACCCACGAGGATGAGCGATGATTTGGGAATGTAGGGGACGTAGCGGCTCTTGGCTCTCGTTGCTTCCCAAAAGGGGTGTGGGGAAAGCCGCGCAAAATCAAGGGCTTTCGCGGCTAGGGCATGTAGGGGGGCAAGCGGCCTACCCCCACACGCGCGCGCGCACGCGTATCATATGGCGTGGTGGCCTTGGGCCATAAGTGGTTTTGGTGATTGTTTTATCTATTGGTTTTCATTGGTTTCTATATCCCCTTCCTCCCCTACATTCCCAAAGAGAAGAAAAACAATAATGATTACAATAGATAACAAAACCCAAAGCCAAGCCGGATTGAAAAAGCCTTGGCCCCCTTCCTCCCCTACATTCCCAAAGGCTGATTTGAGACGTGAGATTACACCGTGGCGGGCCTTGTGCTGGGCCTATGCCGATGAATGCGTCGGCGTTGCCACCAATGTGCCGGATGATCACCACCTCTATCTCTCAAACGGCCTGACGCAAACTAGCTACGGCGAACGGCTGGCGCGGGGTTCTATCAACGGCGCATTGGATGCGCATGAGGACGCCTTCACCATTGATGGCTTCTTGTACCGGGCTTGCGGGTTGCGGGATGGCCTGCCGCCCTACCACGCCATTCGTGCCGCTGCCGAAAAGCGGGCGATGATCCCGGCTGAGATCGTGGTGCCCGCCATCCAGTGTGTGCCGCGTCTCAACAAGCGGGGTGAGCCGCAACTGGAATATCCGTTGAACCGCAACGACAAGCCATACCTCTGCGTCGTAACCTATGAAGGCTATCCGCAAGACAAGGCCAATGAGATGCGTCGTCGTCATGCGCTGCTTCACGACCTGTTCGTCAACGTCATGGCCTGCATGGTTGATCTTCAGTTGGTCAAGTGGAAGATCACCCCTTGACGCCACGGGGAGAATCATTGACAAAGAGCACTTCAATCGCGCATTGCGTCCGGACGGTCCCCACCGCCCGGACGTTTTCTTTGAGGGACACCCCCCCCACCCCCTTTTGGGTCCTTCCCACGCCACAAAACAACGCGGGCGGCAACAGCGCGATTGGTTTCTAGTCTGGGGTTGTTTTAAACAGGGTTGACGTGGTTGACGTGGCCTATTGACGGTTGACGATCATGAATGATGGCGTGTGGATTTCAGTTTCTGAGGTCGCCGCCGCCCGTGGTGTTTCAAAACAGGCGGTGCATCAACGGCTGAAAAAACTCAACGGCAAGGTCTCGACCAAAACCGAAGGCCGCCAGATGTTGATGAACATCGCGGAATATGATCGCGCGGTCGATGCTGATACAGACCCGGCGCAGGCGCTGCGCAATCGTGACAGTGACAGCAAGATTGGTTCATCGGTAAAGTTTGCTGATGAACGCGCCAAGCGTGAAAGCTACGAAGCCGAGCTGGCGCGGTTGAAGTTGGAAGAGCAGTTGGGGAAGTTAATCCCGATTGCTGAGGTTGAGCAGGCCATGGTGCGGCTGGCGGAACGGTTGCTGCGGTCGATTGAGCAATGGCCGTCGATGTCGGATGATGTGGCGGTTCGCAAGGTTTTGAAAGAGAAGGTGCTTGAGGCACGCGGCATTCTGGCCAGTGACATGCGCCTGTTGCGTGACGGCGACCTGGTTGAGGATGAAGCGTGATGGCAGGGCACCCTTCAGCACTGGCCTTGATGGCGGGTGTGCTGGCCACGTTGCTGACGCCGCCTGAAAAGATTTTACCGTCCGTGTGGGCGGCCAAGCATTTGATTGTGCCTGATGGCCCGAAGGCTGGCGAAAAATGGAGCGCAGAGCTTACACCCTATATCATTGAACCTTTGGACATGCTGGCCCCTGACAGCGGTGTCAATAAGGTGGTGATCAGGAAGTCGGCGCAAACGGGTTTCACCACCCTTGCGCTTGCCTTCATCGGGCATTCGATTGACACTGACCCGTGCCGCATGATGGTGGTGCAGCCCACGGAATCCGCGCTCAACGATTTTAACCGCGACAAGCTGGGTGAATGCATCGAGCAGACGCCGGTGCTGCGGCGCAAAGTGCGGTCGCAGGTGTCGCGCTCGGGTGCGGGATCCACGGCTTATTCGAAACGCTTCAATGGAGGTTCACTGACTTTGGCGATTGCCACATCGTCGGCTGATCTTCGCTCCAAGACCATCAAGAAAGTGGTGAAGGATGAGGCCAGTGGTTACCCCGCTGACCTCGACGGGCAGGGTTCACCCCATGCCATGATCGAGGTGCGCTATGAAAGTTTCCGGCGCACCGAAGATTGGAAGGAACTGAATATCTCGACGCCTGTGTTGAAGGGCGAGTGCTACATTGATCAGGAATTTGAGACCGGAGACAAGCGTTACTGGCACATCGAATGCCCGGGCTGCGGCGAGGCAATTTACTTCGTGTTCGACAAGAGCACGTTCCGCTACAACGCGGAATACCCTTACAATGCGCATTACGTGCCGCCTTGCTGTGGTGTGCCGATTGAAGCGCATCAGAAATATGATCTCGTTGCCAAAACGCCGTTCAAGTGGATTGCCACCGACCCCGGCCCCGGCAAGCATGTGAGCTATCACTTCGATGCGCTCTCGTCGCCGTTAGTGCCGTGGGACTTGATTGCTGAGCGGGCGGTGCTGGCGGGTGATGATCCGGTGAAGCAAAAGGGTTTCTATAACCTGACGCTGGGCCTCGCCTTTGAAATGAAGGGCGACGTGCCTGACTATGAACGCCTGATGGAACGGCGTGAGGATTATGGCCGTTTTACATTGCCGCCACCGGTGTTGATGTTGGTGGGCTCTGCCGACATTCAGATGCGCGGCATTTATTATGAAATTCTGGGGTTGGCCCCTGATGCCCAAAGCTGGGTGATTGATGCGGGGTATCTTGACGGCGACACGTCTGATCCTGCCGGTGGTGCTTTTGCGTTGTTGGATGAGGTTTATCACAAGACCTACGCCGACGCCTTTGGCAATCAACGTGGCGTCGACATGTTCGGTGTCGACTCCGGTTATCGCAGCCATGTGGTTTATTCGTGGGTGCGGGCGAGACCGAAGGCACACGCTCTAAAAGGTGCCGAGGGTTGGTCGCGGCCAGCATTGGGAACACCTGCCATGGTCGATATCGACTTTGGCAATCGCAAGATCAAGAACGGGGCCACGGTACGGGCTGTTGGTACATGGTCGTTGAAGGCTTCGCTCTATTCGAACTTGCGGAAAGCTGGCGCCAAAGCAGGTGCTGAATTTGACCCGCCCGGCTATTGCCACTTCGGCGCCTGGCAGGATGACATTTATTTCAAGCAGATCACCGCTGAATATCTCGGTGAGACGAAATTCAAAGGCCGGATGCGCAAGGAATGGAAATTGCGCAATAACGCCGAAAACCATTTTCTCGATTGCCGTGTTTACAACATGGCGCTTGCCGATTTTCTGGGGTTGTCACGCATGACGCCTGCGGAATGGGCGGAGCTGGCGCGGCAACGTGGTGCGGAAAGCCTCGTCAGTGATGACGGGATGTTCGCGCCAGATCCATTGCGGGTGCAACAGGCGCGGGCGGCAAAGGCTGTGGTGGCGGTGGCGCCGACAAAGCCTGAACAGAAACAAGACAATTGGCTCGACGGTTTCAGCGTCGACATTTAGGCGGGTTCCATGACTTTTCAAAGTTCAGTGACGCAAGAGCAGATCAACGCGCTCGAAAAGGCCTTGGCCAGTGGCACGCTGGAAGTGACCTTTGACAGCAGTGGTTCGCGCAAGACCGTGAAGTATCAATCCACCGACGCCATGTTGAAGGCGCTGCAATACATGCGCGACGCCATGGCGCAGTCGTCGGGCACTGCGGTGCCTCAAGTTTCATCCTTCGCGGTTTTTCAACGGGACTAATCTCAATGGAATTGAACGGTCTGGAACGGCTGATCGCAGCGATCAGCCCGGGCTTCGGCGTGCGCCGATTGAGCGAGAAGCTGGCGCTGCGTGAGGCCAGTATTGCCGCGCGCGGCTTTGATGCTGCACGCAATGACCGGCGCACCAAGGGGTGGAATGCCTCTTCGGGCACGGCAAACAGTGAGATGCAGGGGGCCTTGGCCACGGTGCGGAACCGTTCCCGTGACCTGGTGCGCAACAATGAATATGCCGGAAATGCCAAGCGCAAGCTGGTGGCCCATATTGTGGGGGCTGGCATTGTGCCGCGTGCCCACTCCACCTTGAAACAGGGCACCAAAGAACGCGCGCTTTCGGCGTGGAATGCCTTTGCCGAGACCTGTGACCCTGAAGGCTTGACCGATATTTACGGCATTCAAGCCCGTGCGGTGGGGGAAGCCATTGAAGGTGGTGCTGCTTTCATCCGTTGGCATTTTCGCGGGCCGGAATTCGGGCTGAAAGTGCCGCTGCAATGCGAAGTGCTGGAACATGATTTTCTCGACCTGCAGAAAAATGAGGCCACGGACACTGGCGTGATTGTCAATGGTGTCGAGTTTGATGTGCATGCCCGCCGTGTGGCTTATTGGTTGTTCCCGGTGCACCCCGGCGCTGTGGCCACCAGTTGGCGCATGGGCAACAAGTGGAAATCCGAACGGGTGGATGCGGGTCTGGTGGATCACATTTTCCGTGTGGACCGCCCAGGCCAAGTGACAGGTGTGCCGTGGATGGCACCAATCGCGCTGCGCCTGCGTGACATTGCTGATTATGAAGCCGCTGAACTGGTGCGCAAGAAAATTGAAGCTTGCCTCACCGTGTTTGTGAAAAAGAATGGTGCGGCGGGACAAAACCTTGTCGACACCACGCGGCAGGAAAAAGACGCCAAGGGCAACCGTCTCGAAAAGGTGTCGCCCGGCCTTGTGAGCTATTTGCAGGAAGGTGAGGAAATTCAAACCTCGGTGCCTGCGGCTGTGGATGGTTATGCCGATTATCTGTCGCAGCATTTGTATGCCGCAGCTGCTGGCATGGGCATGCCGATGCACATGTTCTCCGGCAATTTGTCGGGCGCGAATTATTCCTCATTGCGCGAGGGCAAGATTGATTTCTGGCAGGTGCTTGACCAATGGCAATGGCACTGGCTGGTGCCGCAAATGGTGTCGAAGCAATGGCGGCGCTGCATGGTTGCGGCGAGTGGCCGTGGCCTTGGCGTGTCGGCGGATGTGGTGGCGGAATTCCAAGTGCCGAAACGGCCTTGGGTTGATCCACTCAAAGACGTTCAAGCCGAAGAAAAAGAATTGCAGATGGGCTTGGAAACATGGTCGAGCAAAGTTTCAGCCCGTGGTTTTGATCCTGAGACACAAATTGAAGCCATCACTTTAGAGCGCAAATTGCTCGATAAGGCGGGCATTTCATTGAAGCCTGCGCAACAGCAACAGGCTGAAGCCACGGCAGCGGCCACGGCGGCGGCTGCGACCGCCAAAACCGCAAGCGATGAAGACGATGAGACAACGCGCGAACTTGCCGCCATCAATGTGAAGCTTTCAGGATTCCTGGAACAGCGCGCATCTCTATCTGAACCTGTGACCGTGAATGTGCATGTGCCGGAAATCCGTGTGCCTGACATTCATCTGCCAGCACCGGTGATCAATTTTGAATATCGCGCCCCTGACATCGTGATCCCCGAAATCAAAGTACCCGCCACCGTGGTGAATTTACCAGCTCCGATCATTCGCATGCAGGCTGAACCCACACGCGCCATGCGCCACCGGGTGAAATTGCCCGGCCACACAACCGAAACCGAAATTCTTTCAACCCCGTTTGACGACCAACAAGGAGACTAAAAACCATGGCCAATCCACGCCCCACCAACGCCCTGCGCAACGCCATGTTACAGGCGATTGCGGACAAGATTGATTTTGGCATCACCGGCGGCAAAATTAATATTTACAACGGTGTCCAGCCCGCGACGGGTGACACCGCACTTTCCGGTAACACACTTCTCGGAACGCTGACGTTCTCTGTGGCCTGTGCTTCATCTATTGCGGCGGGGGTTTTAACCTTCGCGGCGATTACCGAGGACACCGCAGCTGATGCAACCGGCACTGCGACGTTTGCACGGCTGACCGACAGCGCTGATTTGGCAGTGATTGATCTGGATGTGGGCACCGCCGGTGCGAGCATCAACCTCAACACCACGTCGATTGTCTTGGGCGGCCCAATCCGGCTGACCTCCGGCACCATCACGGCACCGGCTTCGTAAGTCTGGACGGAAATTAGCCCCATGCTTATTCTTGCATCAACATCTGACATTCTTCGCGTGGTCACATCTGCGGTTGCACAAATTGAAGTGCACGCGTCTTTTGTTGACCTTAATGGAACGACAGTCACGCCTGGGCGGACCAACACACCACACATTATAACGGCGACGACGACCACGGTTGTGGCAAGCCCCGCCGCGTCAACGGTGCGCAACGTGAAACATCTTAATATCACCAACGACCACGCAAGCGCGTCGTGCGCAATCACGGTTGAACATTTTGATGGCACGACAACAATTGAGTTGATGGCTTTCACTCTGTTGCCGGGTGAAAACATGATCTTCAATGAAGAGGGTCGATGGGCGCATCGAGACGCGCAAGGTGCTGAATATCCGCCTACTGGCAAAGGAGCTTATGACGGCTATCCGTCGCCGCTTATGAAGTCAGGCACCGCTCCCGATGCTATCGGTTATTGGTACTGCACATCAAAAGATGCGGGTTTTCCCGGCGCGTGGTCACCGGGAACGCCGGGGGTAAATGGTCGAAATTGCGACGGAACGCAAGCCGCCGATTTTGGTTGCGTCCCAATTAAAAACCCTTCTGTCGGGGCAAACTACATCACCGAATTGATGATGAGCAGTTCGCTTGCTCACTACAACAATTTTTTTGATGTTCTGTGGGTGAATACTGGCTTGGTCATCACTCAAACGACGGCTCAAGCAATCGCAATGGCGGGATCAATTCCGGCTCGTGATATTAACGGAACAACGAACGGCGAGGGCTGTTTAATTGCATTGCTTTGTACATCGGCGGTTGGACTTGCCGCCGTCAACGCGTTGGCCACGGTGACCTATACAAATTCTGAAGGTACAGCAGGGCGTACAGCAACCCTGTCGGCCACGATAGGTTCTCAAGCTCCGGCAACACCTGTGATCGGGACGTTAATATGGTTCAACCTGCAAGCTGGTGACCGTGGTGTTCGATCTATCCAGTCTTTCAATTTTGGTGCAACATCATGGGTGTCGGGAAGTGTGTCTCTGATGATTACCCGTGATCTGTCCAGTATCGGGCAGGGACTTCCCTACATCACGTCAACGCGGTCAATAAAAGACCCTGGCGTTCGTTTATTTAACGGCACGTGTGGCCTTCACGCCTATTTGGCTTCATCCGCTACGGCGACATTTACCAATGGTGAAATCACCATTCAGGAAAAGTAATTCATGGCTAACCCTCGTGGCACATTCGCACCTGAATTACTGCCCGAAGGCTGGTTTGACGAAACATTAAAACCAGAAGGTTGGTTCAGCCAAGACTTTTTAGAGCCCGCATCAGGCGGCCCTGCTGAAGTTACCGGCACATTAAGTGTTTCGCTTGGTGCTCTGGTGGTTGCGGCGTCCGGGGTGCGCGGTGTTGCTGGTGTTGTGGCTGCCAGTTTGGCGGCGCTGCAATCCACTGCGTCCGGAAGCCATGGTGTGGCGGGCACTGAAGATGCAACGCTGGCACCACTTGTTGCAGCGTTCTCTGGTGTGCGCGGCACGGCTGGCACCATCACTGCAACGCTGGCACCGATGCTGGCCAGTTTTGCTGGCGCACAACTGCATTCAGGATCAGTGAATGGCGTCATCGCCGCACTGCAAGCCAGCTTGGCGGGTGTGCGCGGTGTGACGGGAAGCGTGAGCGCATCGCTTGCGGCGCTGCAATCCGCTGAATCGGGTAGCCATGGTGTGGCGGGATCGGAATCATCCACGCTTGCGGCTTTGGCTGCGGTGATGACTGGCAGCCATGGTGTTGCGGGTTCGGCTGCCGCTGCTCTGGCACCGCTTGCCGCCAGCCTTGATGGTGAATTTGAAGACGCCACTGTGACAGGCGGTATCGCCGGAACGATATCGGCCTTGCAGGTGAGTGTTGCGGGCGTGTTGGGCGTGGCGGGCTCGGTCTCGGCCAGCCTGGGCGCTTTGCAATCCGGCGTTTCCGGTGGGCAGGGCGTTGTTGGTTTTGAAACGGCAACGCTTGCCGCACTGATGGTTTCGCTCAGCGGTGACCATGGTATTGCCGGTGATCTGGTGGCCACATTGTCGGCACTGGTGGCTGATGTTGCGGCTGACCACGGTGTTGCTGGTGATGACGCGGCGGTGCTGCCGTCGCTGGTTTCAAATCTCTACGGCGTTGTTGGGGTTGCAGGGGTTATTGGTGCAACGCTTGCCCCGCTGGCCGTCAATCTGCAGGGCGCTGAAATTCCGGCACCAGTTGAAGTGGTCACAGGTTCGCGCCGCCGCCGTGGGCAATGGAGCGTTCAAGGTTTGAACACGGTTGCCGTCAAGGCGTTGCCGGTGACGGGTGAGGTTGCTGCAACGCTGCCCAGTTTGGTGGCGTCGGTAACGCTCGATCATGATCCGCTCGATGTGGTGGAGCTGGTGGTGATGCTGGATGCCGCGCAGCGCCGCCGCAAGATTCCGGTGTTTGCCGGATATGAATACCCCGCGAAAGCGGCCTGATTTTTTCTGACATTTTGAAGGAGACGACCGACATGACGAAACATCATGCAGCGGCCACTTTTGCAGGCCTGCCTTTGGCGGCCCGCAAGGCGACCATTCAGCCCATTGAAGGTGCCACTGAAGAGTCCCGCGAATTTGACGTGGTGCTGTCTGCCGGTGCCACGGTGCGGCGCTATCGCTGGGAAGGCTGGGACACCCGCGTTGCTTATGACGAAACCCTGCTGGTGACCGAAGCTTCTGTCAACATGACGCGCGTTGATGAAGGTGCTGTGCCGTTGCTCGACAGCCACTCCACCTGGGGCGGGATTACATCATCGCTCGGCAAGGTGCTGCGCACTTGGATTGAAGACGGCAAGCTGTGGGGCCGCGTCAAACTGCACGACGCAGGTGTGTCGGAAGCTGCCGATGCGCTTGTCGGTATGATCCGTGGCGGCACGGCTCCAGCCCTTTCCGTGGGCTACACCTCGGATGAAATTGAAGTTGTCACGTCTGATCGTGCCGGGGAGATCGAACAGGTCACCGTGCGGCGTTGGACGCTTTATGAATTGTCTGCGGTTGATATTCCCGCCGACATGCAAGCCGGGTTCCGTTCAAACGAAACACGGGTTTTTCCAGTGATTATCAACCGGGCCACACCGCCCATTTCCAAGGAGAGTGCAATGAAAGACATTGCCAACAATAACCCGGCTGGTGATCCCCCAGTCGTGCAACAGCGTGGCAATGAACCGCCCGCAGAACACGCGTGGAAGCGTTCGGAAATCACCTCGATTTCTGAATGTGCCAAGCTGTTCAACCTCGACGCCCGTGCGGCGGATGAGGTGATGGCCGATGCTTCGATCACCACGCTCACTGCAGCGCGTGATGCGTTGCAGGCCCGTGCTGCGAAGATTGCCGATGCTGCACCAAAGCAGCAGAGCAAGGTGCAGATCACACGCGATGAAGGTGACACGCGCCGTGAGGCTGTGCAGAATGCGATCATGAACCGCGCAACGTCCAACCGTATCCCGTTGACTGAGGCGGCCCGTGAATATCGCGGCATGAAGATGATCGATCTTGGCCGCAGCTACATCGAAGACACACAAGGTGTTCGCCTGCGGAACCTCTCGCAGATGGAAATGGCCTCCGTGCTTTTGGGGCTTGATACTCGCGCGGGGATGCATTCCACCAGTGACTTCCCGTTGCTGTTGGCCAATGTCATTTCAAAATCCCTCCGCGACTACTACAGGAGTTCAGATCAATACTGGCGTCTGTTCTCCGCCCAGTCGAACTTTGCCGACTACAAGGAAAAATGGAGTGTTGGACTTTCTGGAATTCCTGAACTTTTGGAAGTGAAGGAAGGTGCCGAATACAAGTATGCAACCTTCGGTGAAAACCGTGAAAAATGGGGCATGCTCAAGTATGGCCGCATTGTTGCGTTTACACGTGAATCCCTCATCAATGACGACCTCGGTGTGTTTGACAACATTCCACGCAAGTTTGGCCGCGCCGCGGCTGAACGCGAGAACGAGCTTGTTTGGGCCATCCTCACGGGGTCCCATGTGATGGGTGATGGTGTGGAATTGTTCCATGCCGACCATGACAACCTTGCTGTTGCTGCCGCCGATGTGACGGAAGCTGCCGTGGCGGCTGCTGAAGCTGCGATGGGCGAACAGCTCGACGCTGCCGGCAAACCGATGAACTTGAAGGCGAAATATCTTGTCGTAAGCCCGAACCGTTCGCTTGCAGCCAAAAAACTGCTGTCCAACGTCACAGCGGGCAAGTCGGGTGATGTCAACATCTACACCAACGCCTTCAATCTTATCGTTGATCAAAGCGTGCGTGCGGCGGGTGGCAATCCATGGTTCCTGGTGGCTGACCCTGCCGTGTGGGATACCATCGAGTTTGGTTATCTTGACGGCGAAGAGGGCTTGCAAACCGAACAGCGCGTGGGCTTTGAAGTTGACGGGCTTGAGGTCAAGGGCCGTCTCGACTTCGGCTGCAAGGCCATCGATTACCGCGGCTTCTACAAGAACGCAGGCAACTAATATCTGGCGCGGCGGCGGGATCACCTGCCGCCGTTTCCGTTCCCCATTCCGTTTTCAATTTGAAGGATTCTAATCATGAGAAATTTTGTGCAAGAGGGCGATATTCTGTCGCTCGTCAATGGCACGGGTGTGGCCATCGTCTCCGGCGAGGCTATGCTCTCAGGTGCCTTGTTCGGCGTGGCCCAAACCGGTGTTGCCATCGGTGCCGTGGGCGCGTTCAAAACTACAGGCGTATTCACCCTGCCGAAAGCGGCGCTTGCGATCACGCAAGGTGCAGCTTTGTACTGGGATGATGCCGCCAATAATCTGACCACCGCGTCTGCCGGCAATACGCTGGTGGCCAAGGCTGCGGTTGCGGCTTTGCTCGGCGACACCATTGTGGCGGCCCGTCTCGGTTAATCCAACACCTCACCAAACTCGCACCCCTGCGGATCCTCGCGGGGGTGTTTTTCTGAAAGTGCTGCCATGGCGATCGATTGGGACGGGCTGTTGTATGGTCCGGTGTTTGATGTGTTGGCCGTGGATGCTGTTCTGACGATTTCCGCTGTTGCCCGTGTGGTGCGTGTGATTGATGCCACCCACGGCATTGTGATTGAGCAGAGTGGTTTTGCCCTGGGCGAAATCAAGCCCGTGGCTTTTATTGAACAATCAACTCTCACCGAACTGGCTGTGACCGCTGCCGCACTCCACGACCAAACCCTACTGGTCAATGGCACGCTGTGGCGGATCAAGAACACCTACGCCAAGCCGGTTGAAGGCAAGGCGAGCGGTGACTGGATGCTGGTGCTGATCAAGGATGCACTCTGATGGATCGGCGCGAGAATATTTTACAGCGCATCGTTGTGTTGTGTGTGGCGGCGGGTTTTGACACGCAGCGCATGGATCCTGAAATGCGCGGCGGGAATCGCCCGTCGGTGTTCATTGATGACGGCATGGAAACGCTGGTCAATGATGGTTCGATCACGCGGCCTGTTGGCCGTCCATCAATCATGAAATTGTTTCCGAAACTTTATGTGCTGTGCGCCGGAAACGCTGCACCAGCTTCGCTCATCAACCAGCACCGCGCCACGCTGATCAAGGCGCTGCTCACCGACGCGCCCTTGTCCGCCCTGTGCCAGCCCGCAGCAGCACTGCGCTACACGGGCTGCGAACCACAGGTGCGCATGGCGGAAGGCTTTGCCTGTGACGTGATCCTGAATTTTGAACTGCACTACATTCTGAACCCAACCGAGCTTTAAGGAGGACCTCCCATGGCCACTGCTCCCAATATTCTCAACTACACCATTCTGCAGGGCATTGTCAGCTTTGCCGTGGGGGCAACCGAGCCGGTGACATGGCTTGCCAGTCACGATCTCGGCAACGTCATCAAGGCTGAAGTTGCGCTCGATGGCGTCGAGTCAAAACAACATTTCTCGCGCCGTACCGGCATCCGCTCAGTTGATGTGGAACAAGTCACCAAAAAGGGCGCAACGCTCACCCTTGACCTGGAAGAATACACCGTCGGCAACCTGCGGCTGGCGCTTTCGGGTGACACGCCGGTGGCGGCCACACCTTCCGGCATGAAGTTCAAGCTGATGGGGAACACCGCCGTTGTGGGCTGGGTCAAGATCGACGGCACCAACACCATTGGTGGCAAGATTTCATTCCTTGGCAAAGTCTCGGTCAAACCTGCTGGCACGCTGAACCTGATCAGCCAGAACGATGACTATGACAATTTTTCGGTTGCCATGACCATTCTGGCTGATGTCAATGGTGACTACGGCACCGTGACCATCGTCGAGGCGGCATAATGGGAACCGTTTCCCTTCTCGATCTCGCGGGGGCTGCGGCCCCTGCGACTGTTTCCGTGCGTGGCTTTGATGTTGCGGTGACAGGCATTCCCGCTGTCGCCATTGCACGGTTTTTACGTGACGTGCCAGCCTTGGCTGAGGCTTTAAAAACCCGCAGCTTTGAAGGACTTGATCTGGGTTCGCTTCTGGTCACAGCCCCTGAAACCGTGGAGATGCTGATTGCTGCGGGCACGGGTCATTATGGCAATCCGGAACATGAGGCTTTTGCCAACACCATGTCGATCACCGAGCAGACTGACATGCTGGAAGCCATTTTGAAGCAAACCTTCCCGGGTGGCATTGGCCCTTTCGTCGACCGCCTGACGGCGGCGGCAAAAGCCGTCGGCAGCCAGATGGGCGCTTAGCCCACGAGGGTCTGCTTTACGATTTGGGCTCGGCCATCACAGCTTTGGTGATGGCGGGCTTTCCACTGCGAGATGTGTGGGCCATGACGCCCCGGCAGATCGCGGCTTACCTGCACTTCACCGACATGCACAACGCCATTGCTGAGGCCACCGCCTTGAACGTGGCGGCCTTAGGTGCACGCGGTGAAGAAAAGCATTTGAAAAAATTCATGGAAGGCTTGCAACCCGAATGCAATTCAGGGCCACGTATCAAAAGGGTGCGTTTGCCTCAGCCATGAAGCGGAAGCAAATGGTGATGGCGAAAGCCGCCACCCTTGCCATGGTCGAGGTGACGGAACAGGCGAAAGCCGGGGGCCGTGCTGCGATTGCGGCAGCGGGCGGGCGCTTTGGCCAACGCTGGTCACGCGCTGTGGCGGCAAAAGTGTTTCCAAAACCGCCACGCGTCTCACTCAAGCCTGCAGGTCTGGTGTGGGTGAAGTCCGACTATTTCGGCGTGTTTGAAAAGGGTGCCTCGATCAGCGGCAAACCGTTTTTATTCCTGCCGTTAAAAAGCGCACCGTCGACCATTGGGCGTTCCAAAAAACTGACACCGGACGTGTTCCGCAAGGAAGTGGGGCCGCTGCTGTTTTTGCGGCGTCCCGGTGGCAAGGCCTTGCTGATGGCCAAGCTTGATCCCGGCAAAGCCCGGGGTGACAGGCGTGGGCGTGATGTGTCGCTGCCCAAATTACGGCGCGGCGCGCGGATGCAAAAGGGCTTCATCTGGGTGCCGATTTTCGTGGGCGTTCCGCGTGTCAAGATTCCGAAAAAGACCAATGTGCTGGGGGCGATTGCCCGCGCCACCACTGGCTTGCCAGCGGCTTATTTCAAAAACCTGAAAGACCAATAATATGGCTGAGAAAAACACCATCTCCCAACGCATCTCGTTGGAGGGCGCGCAAGAAATCAATGCGCTGCTCGATGCTTTGGGCAAGGCCGGTGAAGCCACGTTCAACCGCATCAAGGCAGCGGCGGAAAAGGTGAACCCTGCCATCACGGGCAAGCTTGAGGCCAGCATCAAAACCTTCCGCACCAACATGGAGGCTTTGAACGTGGCGGGTGCGCGGGTGGGCTTGGCGGTGGTCAATCTGCAAAACCGCTTTGCCGCTTTCGGTGCATCGCTTGGCACCGTGGCCACACGTCTGGGGCTGGTGACGATTGCAGCACTGGGTACGATCACGGCATTTCTGAAGTTGGGCAGGTCAGCGATTGCGGCGGTGGATGAGGCTGACACGCTGGCGCAATCACTGGGCCTGACGATTGAACAATATTCAGGACTGGCGGGTGCTGCGGCGCAAAACAATGTGGCGGCGGATACGCTGTTTACAGGTTTGACCCAGCTTAACAACAAGATTGCTGACACCGCTGATGCGTCGAAAGGTGCATCTGGTGAAATGTCGCGTTTCGGCGACCAGACCATCAAGGTGCATCGCGGCGTTGACGCGCTTGCCAAGGCCGCAAAAGACAATGACAACGCGCTAAACAAGCTGGGCATCAGCACCCGCACCGCCAAAGGCGAATTGCGCAGCGCCAATGATGTGATCCTCGATATCGCCGATGTGTTTTCCAAAATGCCGGACGGTGCCAAGAAATCGGCGCTCGCGGTCGAATTGTTTGGACGCTCCGGTGCCCGCATGATTCCGTTCTTGAATGAAGGTGCTGCTGGCATTCGGCGCATCACTGCTGATGCTGCGGCCATGGGCACAGTGTTCACGGAGCAAGACAAAAAAGTGGCGCGACTGGCCGATCAAGGGCTTGACCGTTTGGGAGAAGCCATTCGCGGTGCCCGCATTCAATTGGGCCTGCTGTTTGCGCCCGCGATTGCAGGTGGTGCGAATTTTCTGGCGAATTTGATCCGCGACAATCTCGAACTGATCAAGGAATTTGGCCGCGTGGTGGTGCAATCCGGATCGATTTTATTGGCTGATTTTATTGCGCTGTTGTTGGGCGCGGATGAGCGTGTCGAGAACACCTGGCTGATTGGCGTCCGTGATGGCGTGGTGGCATTTGCCAATACGGTGCGTGAGGTGGTGTTCGGCGTCATCATTCCGGCCTGGCAATTGATCCGCTCTGGCGCTGAAGAGGTGGCCGTGGTGATTAACCGCGTGTTTGGTACGGAATTAACGGGGCAACAGGTATTGGTGGGGGCGGCCGTCCTCAAACTGTCTGGCGCGTTTGGCGTGTTGTCGGCCTCCATTGGTGTAATGGCTGGCGTGGTGAACTTGCTGCTGGTGGCGTGGCGACCGCTGGCTGCCCTTGTGCCATTTCTAACCAGCGGTTTTGCGGTGCTTGGCCGGGCCATCGCTATTGTCTTCACCGGATTGGCTGCGGTACTCGGTTTGCCTGTGACTGTGGTTGCCGCCATTGTTGCAGCTGTCGCTGCTGCGGCTGTGGCCACTTATATTTACTGGGATGAAATCAAGGCCGCTGCTGACGTGGCATGGGAGGGGATTAAATCCGGTGCCCGGTCAGCCTTGCAATTTGTCAGGGATCAATTCCGTGATCCTGAAAGTTTTACCAACCAGTGGATTACGCCACAGCTTGAGGCTTACGGCACGTTCTGGAGCAATGTGGCCCTGCTCGCCCAGGTTGGCGTTGAGCAGGTAAAGCTTGCCATTCAAGGCATTGCGACTGGCGCGGCCAGCTTGTGGGTGACGGTGCAGGAACAGGCGGCTGTGGCGTGGACGGCGATTTCCACATTCATCGTCGACACCATCATCGCCATCGGCCCGCAAATCAGTGCGGCGGCCACCACTGTGGCGGCGGTTTGGTCTTCGGCCATTGATACAATTTCAGGGCTGGGCGGTGTGTTGCAAGGCGCATGGGATTCCGCGCTCTCAGCCATGAGTTCGGCCTTCTCAAGTTTTGCCGCCTCGATCCGCAGCACAATTGACAGTTTGCGCAGTGCGATTTCAAGTCTGGTGTCGGCGGCCAACTCGGCATTCCAAAAGGCAAGAGACGCCACGGGTTTTGCTGGTGGTGGCCCGGTGTATGGGGCTGGCACTGCCACGTCTGACTCCATTCCGGCGTGGCTGTCCAACGGGGAATTCGTCATTCGCGCCGCTGCCGTGGGCAAGGTGGGCCGTGCCTTCCTACACATGATCAACAGCGGGCGCTTCTCGATTGAAGATATTTTGCGGCGCTTGCAGGGTGGCAAGTTTGCCATCGGTGGTGTTGTGGGGGCCATGCCGTCGTTCAACATGCCGCGCCTTGCCATGGGCGGTGAAGTGCGTGCCGTTACCTCATCGGGGCAGGTGGTGAATTTACATCTCGACGGCAACTCATTCCCGCTCACGGGTGCAGCCGATGTGGTGGCAACCCTCGCCGCGCATATGCGGCAACGTGCCTCACGCGCTATTGGCAAGAAGAGTTTTTCATGACCATTCCAACAGCGCTTTCCATCACTGGAATTGACATGGTCGCCTGGGCGGCGCGTGGCATTTCGGAATCGCTTTCCCTCATCGATGAGGCTGCACAATTGCGCCGCACCATCAACGGCATACTGGTGGATTTATCGCAATCGGGCTTTCGCAAATTCAGGGCCTCATGGTCGTGCGATGATCTGGCGGCTCCGGCCTTTGATGGCATTTGGCCCGGTGCTGCGATCACCGTCGATTGCATTGGTGAATCCAGTTACGTGACCATCGGTGGCACACCCGCCCGCCCAGTGGTGCCGGGGTCGTCGCGGGTTGAAGAACTGTTCACGTTTTACCGCATGCGGCTTGCCATGCGTGTGGTTGCTTATGACCTGCGTGAAGATGAGTGGAACGCCATCACCGGCTGGTCGCTGGAGGCAGAAGAAATCTGATGCCTCACATATTTTATTTCGCTTGGGTTACCTCTGCCGCTGTGGCTTTCAACCCTCTCAGCCATGCGGTTGAAGATGAAGATGTGTTTGAACTCAGCATCGAACAACTGGAGGGCGAAAGTGCTGCGGCCACGGTCACTCTGCGCAATCCGTCCGTGGGTCTGCTGTCGCCGGGACGCAAGCAATGGGCGTGGATATCCTGCAACATCGGGGCGGGCGTGGTGCCGTTGTTTCTGGGCCGATTGGTGGCACTGCCGCAAGATTTTGGCGGGCTTGAGGTGACACTGGAATTTCTAGCTGAACCTGAGGACATTGGCGCTGCAAAAGCAGCACTTGCCGCAACCTTGCGCACGCTTCCTTATTATGATCCGGTGTGGTTGACTGAAGAGGCCCGCGCCGACGCTGATGCCGTGCTGGAAGCGCGCGCGGCGGATTGGCATGTCAACCCCGTCACCCATGTGGTCAGCATCAGCGATTGCATGACCGGTGAAGATGGCACATTAAGTTTCACCGCTGCCGATATTCTGGGGCCTGACATTGGCGTCAACGTGATTGAAACGCCGTTGCGCTCGGTTACCGTGCAGGCTGAGGCCCGCTGGGTGCAACGCGCCACGGGTGAGATTGATATTTCAAAACCCTTGTGCGATGCGTTCACGGCGGCGGGAACGCCGCACCCGCATGTGATTTCATCCTTCACCGGCGATGGTTTGTTTTTGGATTGGCCGGAAGAGGATGATGACATTGGCGCGGGCTGGCGCTTTGGCTGGCCGGATATTACGGAAGCTGATGGCGCGGCTTTTCCGGCGACGCGCATGGCCGTTGTGCTGGATCACATCACGGCTCCACCTGCCAGTGCCGAACCAAAGTCGGCGGCTGGCATTCCATCGGTGAGTGTGAACACGGGGGGTGGTTATTATCTCAGCATTCCGGGTGGTGGTGCCAATGGTGCGGCGGCTCCGGTGACGCTGTGGCTGCGGCACTATGCGTTTTGGCCGCGCTTGAAAACCCGTTACGACGCCAACCGCACTTACACTGAAACATTGGAATTCACGTTGACGGCGGGGGCGCAAGCCCTGCATGTGGAGCCGGGGGCGGAAACCACTGAAACCATCACCCTTGCCACCACAGCGCTGACCGATGCGATTGATACTGGCGGTGCTTTGCCATTGGGGGACCTGCGCCGCAACAGTTGGTTTAACACCACACGCGGGCTTTCGTCGCTGCGGTTTTTAATCGCCCGGGCTGCGGCCCGATTGGTGCGGCGGGCCCGCGCGGTTGAAGTGTCGGTGACGGTGCCTTTGGCTTTGGGCGTTGCCGCAACGACCCGGAAATCCATGACGGTTGCTGCGCCGCAATTGCCGGGTGGTACAGCCACCGGCAAAATCACCGGCACGCGCATCAGCGTTGCGGGTGGTGTGGCCACGGTTGATATTTCCATGGCTTGCATGGTGGGGGCTGGTGGCACGGTTGTCTCCGCGATCGGTGACCCGGTTTATGTGGCGGCGGGTTATGTGCAGCAGGGTTATCAACTTTATGAAGGCTCCGCCACCATGGCTTTGGCCGGATTGGTGACGCATGGCGCTGTCGTTCCAAATGCTGCGGATGACGGCTTGGATTTTTTCAACCCCACAGCTGCGATGATGGTGCAAAATATCACCGTGCTCAACGGCCCTGCGGTGCAAAAGGCCGCAATGTCACAACGCTTCGTCGATGCCACCACCGCCGTTGATGCTTTGACGGCGGTCAAGACGGAAATTCAACTGACCATGCGCCCGGTGTCCGGGCAAAGCTTTGAAGCGCATTATCCAGTTGTGGTTTCAGAACTGGCCCTGCCGCGCGGCATTGATATGGAGGCGGTGTGAGCATGGCAAGATTTAAACCTCCTACCGGCCCCGGCATTTACAGCCCTGCCACACCCGACACCATTGAAGCGGTGCGCCCGCGCTTGGTGTTGGACCGCACACCGAAAGTGCCCGAAGTCGTTCCACCCCCCGCCTTTGCGCAATGGGGTGGTCCGCCGAAAATTGAAATCGTTACTCACAAAGGCCGCGCCGCTAGAAAGGGCGGCAGCATCCAGGTGAACAGCGGCAATGACCCTGGAGATGAAGAGGAAGAGCCTCCACCGGATGACCCGCAGCAGCCGCAACCCGGCGTGTTGGTATTTGAAGAAGCGGCGCGTGGCACCACCGAGGTGACAGTCAAAAGCGCTGACGGCAAATGCTCGGTCACGTTTCCGCACATCGATGCCGTGATCTTCCGTGCCCCGGCCGAACTCGCCCCACTGGTGCCGCTGGGGTCGATGTTCGTATTCAAGTTCAAGGCGTCCTGACCATGAATATCATCGGGCCGTTTGCGGCGATCACGGCCATTACCTGTGACGATCAAGATGAACCATTAAACGGTGACACTGCTGCTTTCGCCATTATCTCGGCGCGGCGAAGTTCGCTTTATGCCTCTTCCTCGACGCCTTGGAATTTCTGGGCGCGTCTGGACAGCCACGGTATTGACCGGTGGCATCCGTCTCAACCCTCATATTTTGTGGGCACGGGGGCTGGCCAAGACGGGCTATCGATTCCAGCACCGGGTGGCGGCTTTTGGAGTTTGGCAGGATCAGGCGCTTATCGTGTGGACCCGACAGTCGAGCCGAAGCTGACCGTGTTGCCGCTGAAAATACCAACCGAGTTCAATTTCAATCTCTGGCATGTAGGCTACCAATTGACTGCGCATCCAGCGACGGAAACCACGGTCATCGTCAACTGCGCTCATATCCGCGATACCCTTGTGAAGGCAACAAATGCTGTGGGCATGCAGGTGTTTATGGCGGGGTTGACCGGTGGCTTTGTCTTGGAAACGCGACTGTTTGTGATGGAGGGTGGGGTGACGCCGATCTTCAGTTTTGAAAACGAACATGGCCGTGTGACCTTGAACGGCACCATGGGTGAACCGCGACCGCCGCTGGAATTCCCCCCGCAATTGGCCACCGCCCTCACCACCGGCATTTAATCCGAATTCAAACCTAAGGAATCAACGACATGCTTTTTCGCACCACCGGCCCTTGGGGTCCAGGCTCCGGCGCTGATGTCAGTGCTGCTCAGGTTGATGCGAATTTTTATGAGTTGCAGCAGGCCATTGCCGCACTCGCCTTGGGCAGTGCGCAGCCGAATTCGATTTCCAACATCACCTCCCCCACCGGCACTTCGCTGGTCATCACCATGTCGGGTGGTGGTAGTTTCACATTCCCCATGCCGGTTGCGGCGTTTCGCTGGCGCGGCGCTTACGCACAAACCGCCTATGTCCGCAATGACCTGATCGCGGTGGCGGGCGAGGGGGTGTATCTGGTTGTCAAAGACCACTCCACCGCCTTGATCCCGACGTTTAATCCCGCCCTTCTGGTGACGGGCCAGCCCGCTTATCAATTGCTCTGGGCCATCAATGTGCCAGCCCCGATCCGCAGTATCACCACCGCCAGCTTCACGCCGCTGGTGGATGATGCCAATGCCTATTTCCGCATCACCCGCGCCGGTGCAACCACCATCATTCTGCCAGACACCTTGCCCAATGGCACGGAATTGCACTTCAACCTGAAAGCCATCGGCACCGTCACCTATCAGGTCAGCGCGGGCTTTCTGGTGCTTGATCAAACCACAGGCTTCGCCAACCAGCAGACCCGGCGCGGCGGCGTGGTGACGGCCAAATATATCGAAGATCTGGCGGTGTGGGACTTGTTCGGCGATCTGGCTCCGGTGGTGTGAGGATAACACAACATGATTCCTGGAGCCGTTGACACGCCACACCCCGGTGATGGCGTGTATAATTTCGCCGCCTTCCCGACAATCGAGATTGATTTTGTGCTGGGCCTCGCACTTGTGAACGGCGTGTCCACACCGCTTGACCAGTTGATTGGTGGTCCGGTGTTTTCGCCCTCCCACTTCGGCCCGCGCGGGCTTGAAATGGGGGCGGGTTACACACCCGATTCATTCCCGCAAGCCATCGGCGTTTTGTTCAAAGCCTTGCGTGACGGCTTGGTGGCGGGGTGCACCATCACCATCGAGTGGGCGTCAACGCTGGATGCGGGGTCTGGCTTCAACCACATTTTGTTTATTGCGCGCACCGGCCCGGCCAATCCGTTGCCGAATTATGACGGCTTCGAGTTGCGCGCCGCCATGGGGGATAGTTTTCTGCACCTTTCCAGCGGCGACATCCCTTATTTACGTGGAGTGCCAGTTTGGTATTTGGAGGGCGCGGCCAACAATGGCATGCCGCAAAAAGCCGTGGTGCAGATGTCACGGGAAAATTTTGTTACGGGTCAATATCTGTTCGGCTTGGCCGCCAATGGTGGAGGCTTCGGCCAGGTCTCGCACCCCACGCCGCAACTGCCGCAACTGCTGTATGAATTCGCTTTCAGCGGCGAACCGCAATATGCCGAAGCTGGCTATTATAACAATTCGACGGCGGTGGTACGGAAATTCAAAGTGCAGCCCGCCTTGGCCAATCAAAACCTCACGGGGCTCTCAGCCTTTACAGATCCCAATTGGCCTTATGTACGTGCCTTGTTGAAAGCCGGGGCAGTTGATGAAAGCCCGCAAGTTCGTGGCCCGGCGACCTTCAGCGGCACGGCAGCTGTTGCGGTGGTGGCGGGGGCTTATGGCGGCAAGGCTTATGTGTTTGACGGCAGCGGCGCGCACATCAGCTTGCCTGCTGATGTGCAGTGGAATCACGACGCGTCATCGCGCTGGAGCATCGAAGCGCGGGTGCGCTGGACGGCCAACGCCGGGGCGCGACATTTGTTTGGCAAGGCCAATGTTTTAAGCGTGGCGCAAGGTGCTGCTTCGACATTGGAACTCCGCCTCAATAATGCGGTGAAGATTTCCGCCGTCTACACCCCTGTGCTGAATACATGGGTGTGGATTGCTGCGGATTGGGACGGCACCACCTACCGGCTTTATGTCAATGGCGTTGTGGTGGGGTCGGCCACCGGCGTGGCTGATATATTTTTAGGCAGCCATGATCCGGTCACCGTGGGGGCAAAGCCCGATGGCAGCAATGCGTTGAATGGTGCCGTGCAAGAGTTTCGATACACGCATTGGCGGGCCCGTTATGCGGGGGCTTATGCCGTGCCAGTGGCGGGTTTTCCACGTGAACGTTTTGCCTCAATGGAAAGCTATGACCCCGGCAATATTCCGTCAGGCGTAATTGCCGCCGCTCTGGCTCCCCTGGCTGTCGCTGCGGTGGGTGTTCATGGTGTTGCGGGTGGTGCCGCCGCGACAATGGCAGCACTTCAGGTTGAGGCAACGGGTCAGTTCGGTGCAGGTGACATCAGCGCGGTTCTGGCACCGCTTCTGTCCAACATCACAGGCAATCATGGCGTTCAGGCTGCGGCAGCGGCGGTATTGGCCCCGCTCAACGCCACACTCATCGGCAGCCATGGTGTTGCGGGAGGTGCGGTGGCCACGCTGGCTCCGCTGCTGGCCAATGTGGCAGGCACGTTTGGTGTTGCGGGCGACCCCAACTTCGCATCGACCGTGTTGCTGCTGGGCTTTGAGGGCGCAAATGGGGCCACCAGTGGTGCGGCATTCACCGATGAAAGCTTTGCCAACCGTGGTGCGGCCACGTTGGTGGCGAACCAAGCGCAGATCAGCACGGCGCAAGCGGCCTTTGGCACCTCGTGCCTGCTGCTGGATGGTACCGGCGATTACATCACCTTCGCTGACAGCCCTGACTGGCACTTCGGCAGTGGCAACTTCACTGTCGAGGTGAATGCGCGGTGGGCCGCAAATCCGTCAGCGTTCAAGGCATTGATAGGGCAGTGGGGGGCGTCCAAGAGTTGGATCATTGAAGCGCAGGCAAACAATTTACTAAACCTGTATTTATCTTCGACGGGTTCGAATACGATCCTTAAAATCTCAGCACCCTTCACACCAACGTTGGGTCAAGCCTATGCGGTCGCGGCGGACTGGGATGGCACAACCTACCGGCTTTACGTCAATGGCGTGATGATCGGGTCTGCCACCGGGGCAGTGACGCTGCATGATTCAACCTCAGTCCTGTCGATTGGAGCGGAGGGCAGCGGCAGTTTCAACTTCAATGGTCGCGTCGATGAAACGCGCGTCACCAAGGGCGCGGCACGTTACGCCAGCAACGCCGGTTACACCCCCGCCACCACTGCCTTCCCGCGCAGCTGACGGGCGTTTAAACTTTCACAACAGGAGACGGCGATGGATTATGGCTTGATGGTGCAGCTGGGCGGCATTTCCGTCGCGGTTGTGGGGGCGGTTTACGTGGCCAAATGGCGCGTCGATCAAGCTGAAAAACGCCTCGACGGGCTTGAGGATAAATTCCAGAAACACGAAATCATGGTGGCGCGCGAATATGTCAGCGCCCACGCCTTCGCCAAGTTCGAACACGAAATCAAGGGCGGCATTGATCGTTTGACCGACCGCCTCGACAAAGTGTTAGCCACGCGCGGTTCGCGTTAAAACAGGAGAGTAACATGCTTCGATGTGCAACCGCCGCTCTGGCGGTTTTTTTTATGGCGGGAGCTGCTGTGGCGGAAGATGTGCCAAAGGGCTTGGGCCATCCGGACGGCATTCCGGCCCCGCATTGGTACGATGCCGCATGCTGCAACAAACGCGACTGTGAACCCCTGCCGTTCAACGCGGTTGTCATGGTGCCGGAGGGCTACCGTATCAGGTATCGCGGGTCCCTTGGTTTTCTGGTGGACGTGCTGGTGCCGTGGAACCAGACGCGCCCCAGCCAGGACGGACAGCACCATGGCTGCGCATCGAAAGTGCGGTTCTTCTGTTTCTACGCCGCGACGGGAGCGTGAGAGCCATGATGAAAATCAAACCCTTGAGCCTGATCAACATCCTGATCGTGGCGGCCATTCTCGCGCTGTTCTGGCACGTCCGTGACAGGCCGGACCCGCGTCACATCACACCCGTTCAAGTTCTCATGAAGGAGGAACAAAATGTCTGACAAAACATCGAAGCAGGGCATTGACCTGATCACCCGCTTTGAAGGCTTGGAACTTGTCGCCTATGCGGACCCCGGCACCAACGGGGAACCGTGGACCATTGGCGTCGGCCACACATCAGCGGCGGGTTTGCCCGTGGTGAAAAAGGGCATGCGCATCACCCGCGCCGAAGCCTTGCAAATTCTGGCGCGGGATTTGGGCGTGTTTGAACGTGGCGTTGCTGCTGCCGTCAAGGTTGATCTGGATGCCGCGCAATTCTCGGCACTTGTGTCCTTTGCCTTCAATGTCGGATTGGGCAATTTAAAAAAGTCTGGCGTGCTGAAAGCCGTCAATGCCGAACGGTTCGATGATGTGCCACGTCGTCTCAACGCATGGAACAAGGCGGCGGGCCGGGTGTTGCCGGGTCTGGTCAAGCGCCGGGCTGCAGAAGGCCGGATGTTCGCCGGATCATCTGTGGTGTCGTTGTTCGGGGAACAGGGACCATCGACGGCCGAGATCATGGAAATGCGCCACGCCTGCGCAGAAACAGGGGTACAGTGCGATTCCGACGAGCGCATGGCGCAAACCCCTCTGCTGAAGCATCGCCGCGTGTGGGCCACGGCAACGGGCTGGCTGGGCGGTTCAGGAGCGGGCATTCTCGGCATGCTTTCGGTCTGGGACTGGATGGCCATTCTGGTCATCGCCGCTTTTGTGTCGTTCTGGCTGGCGGTGTTCATGTTCCTCTACCGTGATGAAATCAGGGCGGGGGCGTTCCGGCCATGATCACCGTCATCATCGGCATTCTGAAATTCCTTGGTGTTGCAGAGAAGTATAAAACCCTCGTCGCCTATGGCCTGCTGTTTGCCGCCATTGCCGCCGGACTCGGTTACGTGCGCCACACCGGCGTCATCGCAGAACGCAACCGGCAGGAAGCCATCATTGCCGCAAGCGAAGTTGAGGCCATGCGCGTCAAGCTCGACACCGAACGCCGTAACGCCGCCATCAAAACCGCTGCACTGGAAGCCGCAAGTGTCTCATCCGAACTCCGCGCCGCCGATGTACTTCGCTGGCAACAGGTGGCCGATGATCTCAACGCGCAACTCGCAGCCATGAAAATCGAAGAGGATAAACCTGATGTTCAAAATCCCAACATCATCATCCGCACGCGCAATGTGTGCGTTGTGCCTGATGGTTATCGTGAGCGGCTGCTCAGCATTTCTCCCCGCAAGCGTGGTGGTGCAAAGCCCCGCTGATCTGTTGTCGCCATTGCCGTCTGAATTGGCGCGGCCATGCGTTGATCCTGGTCTGTCAAAACCGCTTGATCCACCGCGCGATCTGACACGTCATCGTGCAGCCTGGGCCGCATGCGAAGACACCCGCGCTGATCTGGCTGAGTTTTACCAACAGCTGCGCGGCAAGTAATTCCGGCCACGCCGGAACGCGGTCAGCCCTGTGCCGCAGCTCATGGGGCAAGTGGTGCTTTAAGTGGAATTTCTGTCGCATGAATATTGAGTGAAGACCAGAGTCCGTGGACTCGATACGCATACCCTGTTTTGACTTGGCCCCCCATCCTTCACCG
Organism: Hyphomicrobiales bacterium; assembly: GCA_043756645.1. Classification (GTDB taxonomy): domain Bacteria; phylum Pseudomonadota; class Alphaproteobacteria; order Rhizobiales; family Aestuariivirgaceae; genus Aestuariivirga. Next base: position 59,633 of record JAYUQS010000131.1, read on the forward strand.
GATGGCGGGGCCTTTTTTTGTCGGTCGGGTTTGTCGCAAATCGGACCTGTTTTGTGATTGAAATAAGTGTTGACACCTGCATCATGATGATGCATCTTAAATCCACGAACAGCAGCAATCGTGCAGCGGTTCCCTCCGATGGAGACAAAAATGACTTACGCCACAGAAAAACAAATCTGGTTTATCAAGAAGCTGGCTGTTGAAATCGGCTTTTCTGGCAAGATTGAAGCGCTTGACGCTTACGGTTTCGTGCCCGGCCAACATATGTCGATTTCAGACGCTTCACTGGTGATCGACTGGTTGAAGTCGGGTGAAGCCGCCCGCTTTCTCGTCGCTCAAGCCGCTTAAGGATTTTGAAAATGAACATCGAACTCATCACTTATAACGACTGTCGTGAGCCTCAGGCCCACATCGCCCGAACCTGCAACTGCACCACAGATGGTTTTGTTCCGAACTTCACTTTTGAAGCTGAAAAAATGGGAGTTGAAGCCGTTACAGTTTTTAAATCCAAGCGGCGTATGAAACGTTTTTTGGCGGGAAGGGGTTATAAAACCTTCCGTGAAATCAGCCATACTGTATATTCGGTATGACCCCCGCTGAATTTGACACCCGCCGCCGTCTTCTTGGTCTTTCGATTGAAGAAACGGCGGAGTGGTGTGGAGCCAACCGCGTGACGGTGCAGCGCTGGACAAAAGGCCAATCGCGCATTGACCCACGCGCCATTGACAGGCTTGAAGAACTGGAAGACGGCATGGCAGCAGCAGTAGAGCGAGCGGTGGCCACGGTCAAAAATCACAACGGCCCCGTGCCGCTCTTCCGTTATCGCAGTCAAGCAGCGGTTGACGCGGCACCTCACGCGTCGGGAATGCCTCTGGGTGCTCACGCCATTCTAATCGGTTGGACCGCCGATGCCTTGGAAGATGCAGGGCATGCCGTTGAAATCGTCTGGGGTGATTAAGTGGCGTTTCCGAGTAGCGATCATTTTGGTTGATCTTTCTTTTTGGGGATGCACCAATACTCGGCAGGATAGGGTCTTTGCCGCGTTGGGTATAGCGGCACCACCTCTACATAACCGCCTGTCGCTACGCAGTGTTCTGTGAATGCTGTTAACTGCTTTAGCTCTTTTTTTCCGAGGACAACGATCAGAAATATCCCTGATACCACCAGGCTGACTACAATTGCACTGTATTGCCGTCCGGTCACTTACGCCACCTTACCGATTAGAACGAAGGTGGGGGCTTGACCAACTCCCTCTCCCGCTACCATTTCTTCTAAACAATGCCGGAAGACGAACCTGCTATGGCAGGGCGTTCGCTGGTTTTCGCCGCACGATAACCTGAGGCGCGGTAGCAGCTCCACGGGTGCAGGGCACCACCTTTGCGTTTGCGGGCCTCGCACATGATAGAGGTGACGTCGGAATTAAATGCGGTTTTGAGCAGGCGGTGCGCACCCATGACATCGCCGCTGTTTTGCAGGTCAGTGAGCTTGGCGCGATCGATGATGAGCGCCTTGGCATAAGCCCTTGTGATTTCCATTGCAGAGCCCATCAGACTCTCAATTGGGTCAGTGACGTTGTGGGATTGGTCAATCATGTAAGCGGGATTAAAGCCTGGGGCTTTGCGGTGTTCGGCATCGACCAATTCGTTGAACACAAGGAACAGTCGGAAGGGATCAACCGAACCTGAGTCCAAATCATCATCGCCATATTTCGAGTCATTGAAATGGAAGCCCGCGAGTTTTTTCGCATGAACAAGCCGTGCTACAATTTGTTCAATATTGGTGTTGGGCGCATGGTGGCCCAAGTCCACGAGGCATTTGGCTTTTTCGCCCAGCTCTTGGGCGGCCATAAGGCTTGATCCCCAATCAGATATGACTGTTGAGTAAAACGCAGGCTCATACATTTTGTGTTCGAGGAATACGTCCATGTTTTTGGGCAGTGCGTCGTAAATGGTGCGCAAGCTATCGAGGTAATGATCGAATACTTTGGTGAGGTTTGATTGTCCGGGGAAATTGGAGCCATCTGCTATCCAAACTGTCAAAGCGTTGGAACCCAATTGCTTGCCAATTTCGATACATTCAATGTTGTGTGCGACCGCCTGTTCACGCGTGGCTTTGTCCGCATGAGTAAGGGAGCCGAATTTATAGGACAGCTTTTGATTGGCCTGATCTTGGAAGGTGTTGGAATTCACCGCGTCAAAGCCCAATTCATATTGCGACGCTTCCTGCTTCAATGCGCGATAGTCAGACACCTTGTCCCACGGAAAATGCGGGGAGACATTGGGTGTATGACGCGTGAGTTGGTTGATCACACCGCAGTCTTCCAACTTGTCATGAATATTGCGTGGTTCACCGGGCCCCGGGAAGCGGGCAAAACGTGTGCCACCGGTGCCAACACCCCAAGTGGGTACGGCCACGGCATAATCCATGACCTTGGTGGTTATGGTTTCAATGTTGATGCCACTGCGCTCCAACTGGCGGGCAAGGTGCGCATAGTCCTCATCATGTGCCGCTTGCGACTTGGCATTGTGGTTGGCGATGAAGTCGGAGGAGATCGAAAAAGTCATGGCATATCTTTCCGGGGCAAGTGCCCCACCCCTGCCCCTCCCCATAGAATGGAGACGGGTGAGGCGTTGTGGGCTGTTTCTCACCCCTCTCCGCTATGCGGGGAGGGGCAGGGGTGGGGACTTAGAATTACTTACCTTGTGAACGAAGCCAAATGGCCTGCATCCACATTCAAAATATTGCCGGTAGATTTATTAGAAGCATCCGACGCAAACCAATAAACCGCTTCTGCAATATCCTCCGGATAAACACTGCGCTGTAACAGTGAGCGCTTGCGATAATGATCTTCCAATTCCTCTGGTTTGATTTTCAAGCTCGCAGCACGGCTTTGGCGAAAACCTTCGGACATGATTTTTGAACCGCGTAATACAGCATCCGGGTTCACAGTATTCACGCGAATGCCAAAGGCCGCGCCTTCTGCAGCGAGCACGCGGGCGAGGTGGATTTCCATGGCTTTCATCGCGCCATAGGCGGATGTGCCAGGGGAGGCGACCATGCCGTTTTTCGAGGCGATGTAAATCATCGAACCTGCACAGTTTTGGCGCTTCAACAGTTTGAAGCCTTCGCGGCCCACGAGGAAATAACCAGTGCCCAGAATGGCCAATTGTTTATTCCAAACCTCGAGCGACGTATCCTCAGCAGGGGCTGGAATGGCGATGCCAGCGTTGTTCACGACAATGTCGAGACCGCCAAATCGCGCGACTGTGCTTTCAAAGCCCGCAATCACAGCGGCTTCCGAGGTCACATCCAAATTGACGGTATGGACATTGTCTTTGCCGAAACGTTTGCCAAAATCAGCAGCGACGTCCGCCATGCCCGTATCATTGATGTCGGCAATGGTCACGCATGCGCCTTGTGACGCAAGTTTTTCCGCAATTGCCAAACCAATACCTGACGCTGCACCCGTGACCAATGCCACCCGCCCCTGCAGCGGTTTTGGTTTTGGCATGCGAGCCAGTTTGGCTTCTTCCAACAACCAATACTCGATGTTGAAAGCTTCTTGCTCATCCAAGCCTTTGTATTTCGAAACGCCCGACGCCCCGCGCATGACGTTGATGGCGTTGATATAAAATTCCGCAGCAATGCGGGCCGTGGCGCGGTCTTTGGCGAATGAGATCAAACCGACTTGCGGCACCAGATAAATCACTGCATTTGGATCACGCATTGCCGGAGAGTTCGCATGTTTGCAGCGTTCATAATAAGCCGCATAGCCATCGCGATAATCTTGTAACAACGTATCAAGCGCCGCGCCATCAGCATCATGTGGCACACTAAGCGGGCGGATTTTTGTGCGCAGGAAGTGATCGGGGCAGGATGTTCCGAGAGGGGCTAGGGTATCCAGCTGTTTCGAATTTACAAATTCCAAAACTTCCGGTGCATCCGTAAAATGCCCGACTTTGTATTCTTCTTTTGAAATTCGCCCGCGAATATCAGGCATCAAGCGAACAACAGCAACGCGACGCTCAGCATCGGAAAGTGATTTCACCTTCTCACCACCGAAGGCCGGCTTCTTGCGGTTGTCATCCAGCCAGGCAGAAGCCTTGTTGATGATCCGTAGTGTCGTTTCGTAGCAACTCTTTGCCGTGTCACCCCAGGTAAACAATCCATGTCCGCCCAAGACCACGCCTACAAGTTTCGGATTTGCAGCGGCCATGTTGCCGAGCTTAATGCCGAGATCAATGCCCGGTCGCTGCCATGGCAAATAGCCCATTTCTTCACCAAACACTTTTTTGGTAAGCGCTTCTGAATCTTCCGCAGCAGCAATTGCAATCACGGCATCCGAATGCACATGATCAACATGCGCGTAGGACACATAGCCATGCAAACAGGTATCTATGGAGGGCGCACGCGGATTCAAATTGAAAGTACAATGATTGAGCGCATGCACCATCGCATCTTCTTGCTCCACGTTTTTGTAGAGCGATTTCAGCGCAATCAATTTGTCCATATACAGCGTGGCAAAACCATCCAGCTTCATCGATCCAATATCACCGCCCGAACCTTTGATCCACATCACGCTGACATCAACGCCGGTGAGCGGATCTTTGTGCTTCACCTTTGCCGACGTGTTGCCGCCGCCGAAGTTGGTGATGCGCAAGTCCGCACCTAGAAGATTGGACCGATAAAGCAGTAAACCCGACTCATCGAGGGTGTTAGCGCGGGCATCGTTCCACAAGGACTTGAGCAATTGGTTTGTCATGATGCGTCAACATATGATCATGATCGCTCACCGTCAAACCAAAACCGAACTTATTGCGCCGCAATATGGTATCGCAATGCACAATCGTGATTCATCCTTGACGATAGTGAGCGAACGTGAGTAGTTTTGAGCAATGCACGAAAGAGAACGGTGGCAAAAAATACTGACGATGGTGCGCGAGCGCCGGGTTATTCGTGTCACATCGCTCATGGATGAATTGCATGCATCGTCGGCTACCTTGCGGCGCGATCTGGTGAAATTGGAGGAGATGGGCCAGCTCAAACGTGTGCATGGCGGGGCTGAAGCGATTGAGGCAGCGCAGCAATCCCACCTCACAACGCCATCATTCGGGTTGGGCCAGACATTAAATTCAGAACGCAAACGTGCGGTAGCACGCGTTGCTGCAAGCATGTGCAGCGACGGTGATTCAATCATTATCAATGCCGGTTCGACCACGTGGTTCATGGCGGAATTTTTGCGCGATCGCCGCATGCAAATTCTGACAAACTCAGTTCCGATTGCGAATGAATTAATTGCGACAAGCGACAATCGCATTGTGCTGCCCGGTGGAGAAGTTTACCGTGAGCAAGGCATTATTCTTTCGCCTTTCGACGAAGATGCGATTCAACATTTCACGGCGTCGAAAATGTTTATGAGTTGCTATGGCATTTCGCAAATGGGCATCATTGAAGGTGATCCGCTGATCGCACGCGCAGAAGCAAAATTATTGTCGCGGGCCGAACAGCTTGTTGTCATTGCTGACTCTTCAAAGTTTGAGCAGCGGGGCAGTATGGCGGTGTGTCAATTGTCACGCGTTTCAACGTTGATCACGGATTCAGGTGCGCCTGCTGCGGTGCTTGACATCATCCGAGCGGCGGGTGTGAATGTCATTGTTTTGAATTTTGAACCAAATTCGGTTTCGGTGGCTGCATGAGCTGCATGTCCCAAAACCGTGTCAGCCGGAGCACCACAAGGCGCTTCATAATGTCAACATTGGGAGGACTACATGTATAAGACAAATCGCCGTCAGGCGCTTAAACTGATGTCAGCAGGTGCGCTTGCTGCAACAGGCACAGGCCTGTTTGCAGGCATTGCCCGTGCCGAAGGAAAACGCATTGCCATGGTCGTGAAGAACCTCGGCAACAGCTATTTCGATGCATGCTCTAAAGGTGCCATGGAAGCTGCAAAGGAAGTGGGTGGTTATGAAGTCATTTACACCGCCTCGACCAAAGCAACTGCTGAAGAACAAATTGCTGTGATCGATGCTTTGATTGCGCAAAAAGTAGACGGTATCATCGTATCGTCAAATGACGCCAATGCTTTGGTACCGGTCGGCAAAAAAGCTATGGAACGCGGCATCAAGGTGATCTCGTTTGACTCGGCCATCGCCAAAGAAGGCACGATCATGCATCTCAACGCATCGTCAACGCCATTGATTGGTGCCAAGCAAGTGCAGATGATTGCGAAGACCCTTGGTGGCAAAGGTGAAGTGGCCATTCTTTCGGCGGCTTCAACAATGACCAACCAGAACTCATGGATTGATGCCATGAAGGAAGAATGGAAGAAGCCAGAGTATAAGGACATGCCTTTGGTTGCCACTGTTTACGGCGACGACCAGGACGACAAGAGCTATCGCGAAATGCAAGGTTTGGTGAAAGCATATCCAAATCTGCGCGGCGTGATTTCACCAACCACTATTGGCATTCGTGCTGGTGCAAAGGCTATCATTGATGGCGGCCTGATCGGCAAAGTGTTCATCACCGGCCTCGGCCTGCCTTCAGAAATGAAGGAAGGTGTATTGAAAGGCGCATGCGATACATTCGCCATCTGGAATCCGGTGGACTATGGCTATTCAGCCACCCAGATCATGATCAACATCTTGAACGGTGCTGATGCTGGGCCGGGCAAAACCGTAAAAATGGGCCGCATGGGCGAAACCACTATTGGTGAAGACGGCCAAGCTGCCATGGGAGACCCCTTCGTGTTCGACAAGTCGAACGTCGAAGAATTCGCCAAAATTTTCTAACAACAAGGGCGGGGTGTTTTGCACCCCGTCCTTTTCACTGTGAATCATGACAGCACACATTCTCAGTCTATCCGGCGTCTCGAAATCCTTTCCGGGCGTGCGCGCCCTTCATGACATTTCGCTGGCTTTAAAGGCCGGAGAAGTGACGGCGCTGGTTGGCGAAAATGGTGCGGGTAAATCCACCATCGTCAAAATCCTCACTGGAATTTACACACCAGACTCCGGCGAAATTCGTGTTCGCGATCAAGTTCAAAGCTTTTCATCACCGCGTGATTCTTGGTCAGCAGGCATAGCTGCAATTCATCAGGAAACTGTGATGTTCGATGAGCTGTCGGTGGCTGAGAACATTTTCATGGGTCACATGCCGGTGAAAAGTTCAAAGCTCGTGGACTGGGCCACGATGAATCTACAAGCAGATGCCTTGCTCAAGCGTGTGGATGCAAGTTTCAGCTCTTCGACGAAGTTAAAAGAATTGTCAGTTGCGCAGAAACATCTCGTTGAAATCACGCGAGCACTCAGCCACGACGCCTCACTGATCATCATGGACGAACCGACGGCTGCTTTGTCCCGCAATGAAATTGACGAACTCTTCCATATCATCGCGCAGTTGAAAGCTGAGGGACGCGCCATCCTTTTCATTTCCCACAAGTTCGACGAAATCTTCCGCGTCGCCGATCGTTTCGTATGTTTGCGTGACGGCGAAAAAGTGGGTGAGGGGCCCATCAGCAGCGTGACAGAGCCGAAACTCGTCAGCCTCATGGTCGGCAGGCCCATTGATCAGGTTTTCCCGAAGCGTAAAATCGAAATTGGCGAGACCGTTTTGAAAGTTGAGGGATTATCAAACGCTACGGAGTTTGCGGATATCTCATTCGAACTGCGCAAAGGCGAAATTTTAGGTTTCTATGGCCTGGTTGGGGCAGGGCGGTCTGAGACCATGCAATGCCTTTTTGGTTTAACACCACCCACCAAAGGCACTGTGATTTTGAACGGCCAATCAATCAGTCTTTCATCACCTGAGCAATGTATCAAAGCGGGGATCTCCTACGTTCCTGAAGACCGGCAACAACAAGGTGCCATATTGGATCTCACAATTCGAGAAAACATCACCCTCGTTTCAATCGCACAACACGTGCGCAATCTTTTTCTTGATCGCTCTTCCGAACTTCAGTCCACCCGTGCATTGGGAAAACGCCTGGATGTGCGAGCAGCCCATTGGGAGCAAAATCTGGCTGAACTTTCGGGCGGCAATCAGCAAAAGGTTGTCATTGCCAAATGGCTTGCGGCCAATCCAAAAGTCATCATTCTCGATGAACCCACAAAAGGCATTGACGTTGGCTCTAAAGCGGCTGTGCACGACTTTATTGGTGAACTGGCGGAGCAGGGCCTCGCCGTTATTCTCGTGAGTTCAGAGTTGCCTGAAATCATGGGGTTGGCCGACCGCGTTTTTGTCATGAAGGAAGGCCGCATCGCCAGCAGTTTTAATCGAGGCTCGTGGTCAGCTGAAGCCATTGTGTCGGCAGCAACTGGTTCACGGGAAGCGGCATGAGTCTCTTTTTCAAAAATCGTGAACTTGCACTGGCTTTGATCATCGGATTAATGGTGCTTGGCATAGGCCTTTATGCACCAGCCTTCGTTGCGCTGGATAATATTGCTTATGTGCTGGATGACACGTCTATTTTATTCATGATGGCTTTGGCGCAGATGATGGTGATCTTGACGCGGGGCATTGACTTGTCGGTCGCCTCCAACCTTGCGCTCAGCGGTATGTTCTCAGCATCGCTTGCCCAAAATTATCCTGAACTTCCTGTGATTGCTTATATTCTGCTTGGCATTGTATCTGGTACCTTGCTTGGACTTTTCAATGGAGGGCTGATTTCTTATCTCGGCATTCCCCCCATTGCCATGACACTTGGAACTCTCGCTGCTTACCGCGGCTTAATCGTAGTTTATGGCGGCGGTAATCAGGTGAATGCAAGTGAGATGGGCGACGTGTTTCAAAATTTTCCGAAGACTCCTGTGATGGGTGTTACGGCGACATTCTGGATTATGGTCGTTCTCGCCATCGTCGTTTGGATATTCTTGAACCATACACGCACAGGACGCGGGCTCTATGCTGTTGGTGGCAATCCAGTGGCAGCACGCTATTGTGGCGTTGATCTCAGCCGCCAGCAATTACTGGTCTATGTATTGTCTGGTGCGATTGCTGGATTGTGCGGCTATTTGTGGGTGGCGCGCTATGGTGTGGCTTATTCTGAAATTGCATCGGGTTTTGAACTCACCATTATTGCTGCCTGCGTTATTGGCGGTGTGTCTATTGCGGGTGGCGTTGGCTCAGTGGCAGGCACATTGCTCGGAGCGTTGTTTTTTGGGGTCATTGTCAACGCGTTGCCAGTCATGCAAGTGACGCCATTCTGGCAGATGGCGATTTCGGGCACTGTCATTTTGGCAGCAGTCATTGTCAATGCAAGGAATGAGCGCAGAGTGGGTAAACTGATATTGCCAGAGGCGCGGCGCGCTGCAGCCGGAGGAAAATTATGATCGCCTCTTCACCGCGCAGTGACGTTTTGGATAGAGGGCCGTTTCGCTGGTCAGACTTCTTTTTGCGCTGGGAATTTATCCTTGCACTCCTGTTGTTGGGCGTTATGGTTATGGGCACTGTGATCTCGCCATACTTTCTCGACATCTGGACATTGTCTGATGCGACGTTCAATTTTTCGGAAAAAGCGATCATTGCTCTTCCCATGATGTTGCTGATTTTGACACGGGAGATTGATCTCTCGGTCGCGGCAATCATTGCCTTGGCGTCTTTGGCCATGGGGCTGTGTGCTGGATTGGGTTATGGCCCGTGGGCACTCGCAATTGTGGGGCTGATCGTCGGCTTGTTGTGTGGCGTGTTCAATGGCGTGTTGGTTACGAAAATTGGTTTACCGTCCATTGTTGTAACGATTGGCACCATGTCGCTGTTTCGAGGGCTTGCACAGGTGGTGTTGGGTGACCAAGCGGTGACAACTTATCCTGCCGGGTTCTCCACAATCGGTCAGGGCTATCTCTTGAAGTGGCCCCCCATTGCTTATTCGTTCGCCATATTTTTACTTCTTGCGGCGGTGTTCGCAATCGTCCTCCATCGTACGGCGACGGGGCGACGGTTGTTTGCCATTGGCAACAATCCAACTGCGGCGCAGTTTTCCGGTATTCCAGTTGATCGCATTAAGCTTGCATTGTTCAGTTTGACGGGTTTGATGGCGGGATTGGCTGCCGTGTTGCTGACGTCGCGCATCGGCTCCACCCGTTCCAATATCGCACTTGGGTGGGAGCTTGATATTATCACGATGGTGATATTGGGCGGGGTTTCCATTGCCGGTGGTATAGGGTCAATTGGTGGCGTGGTGCTGGCTGTTTTTGTTTTGGGCTTGGCTACGCTTGCACTGTCGTTGATCAATGTGCCGGGAATCGTCATCAGCGTTTTGATGGGGCTGCTGTTGATTATGTCGATTGCAGCCCCGATCATGATCCGGCGGGTGATGGGTTATCGTGGTTAAATACGTCGCGAGGAGCAGTGTCTTGCAAGATTTGTCTGAAATTTCGGTACAACAGTTACGTGGCATTCATGCTGTTTTGACTGACATTGACGATACACTCACGACCCACGGTCGCTTGCCCGCTATTGCCTATGTGGCATTGGAAAAATTGCAAATAGCGGGTATTAAAGTTGTGCCGATTACAGGAAGGCCTGCCGGATGGTGTGATCACATTGCGCGAATGTGGCCGGTGGATGGTGTGGTGGGAGAGAATGGCGCGTTCTATTTTCGCTACGACGCAAAAGCCAAACGCATGAACCGGACTTATGCGCAAGACGACGTAACGCGTAAAAATAATGTGGCGAAGTTGAAAGATCTTGCTGCTGACGTTTTAAAGCACTTTCCCGGCACAGCGCTGGCCTCTGATCAGGCCTATCGTGAGATTGATGTTGCAATTGATTTTTGTGAGGACGTGCCAGCGCTGCCATTGTCGGTGGCGCAAGCTATTGCTCAAAGATTTCACGATGCTGGTGCTGAGGCTAAAATATCATCAATACATGTCAATGCCTGGTTTGGTTCGCACAACAAGCTTTCAATGTCTTTACGCATGCTGAAAGAGTGTTTTGGCTGGGATGCGGCAATCGCAAAAACGTGTATTGCCTATTGCGGGGACTCCCCCAATGATGCGCCGATGTATAGTTATTTTCCGCTTGGGATTGGTGTGGCGAATGTCAGACCGCTGGCGCATCTTATGGAACATCTGCCCGCATTCGTAACGCCATCGGAGGGTGGGACTGGCTTTGCGGAATTTGCTGACATGCTATTAGCGGCACAAAGTAATTGAGTGTTTTGATGGAACGTTTCGCAGAGTTTTTCACACTTAAGGCAATGACGATTCCGCTTGTGTTTTTGCTGTTGTGCTTCTTAGAGCGCATGTTCCCTGTTGCGCAATGGTTGGGTGGTGCGGCGCGGGTTGTGAAAAATCTTGTGCTTGCTGGTTTCAATTTTATAGCCTCACCTCTCATTGTCATTCCGATTACAGCTTTTGCCGCTGGCCATGTTTTTAACTGGCGTCCCGATTTTTGGTCGGGTTGGTGGGGCTTAGGATTTGATCTGTTGTTGCTCGATCTCTGGATTTACTGGTGGCACCGCGCCAATCATGTTCTGCCTTTCCTCTGGCGTTTTCATCAAGTCCATCACCTTGATGAAATGTTGGACACCACATCAGCACTGCGCTTTCATTTTGGAGAAGTGATTTTGTCGTCATTGGTGCGGGCCGCTGTTATTTTTGTTTTGGCCATGCCGCTGAGTTCTGTTCTGGTTTTTGAAATTGTGGTTTTGGCATCGGCCTTGTTTCATCACTCGAACTTGAAACTGCCCTCGGGGCTCGAGCGGGTTTTGAGTTTCATCGTCGTGACGCCCTCTATTCATTGGGTACATCATCATGCGAAACGCCGGGATACAGACTCGAACTACTCAACAGTGCTCTCGCTATGGGATCATGTGTTTGGTAGCCGCAGCCCAACCATCCGCAGCACAGACATGAAAATAGGAGTTGAGAATATGCGGGAGCGGGGGCTTCTCGGCCTTATTCTCAAACCATTCCGCCGTTAACGGATTTGGCGCTGATTGTGCAGCACTGCAAAGAGGCACTGTATTGCCCTTGAGCTTGTGTTGTTATGATACAGCTTTGGTCTGTCGCTTGGTGGAGTTTTAAATTGGGACTGGAAGAACAGATAAGTGCTGAGGCTTTACGCAATGCACGTGATGCGTCTTCAGCACATCTTGAAGCTGTTTTGAAAGTTGATGGTGCCAGCTTTTTGCGGCTTGCGCATTTGCGCGATGTGCTCGGATCATCAGACCAGATTGATTTGAAATCAGCCCCCGGTGTTCAGCCACAATTATGGCTGGATATGGCGCATCGTTTGACGATGGAGCCCGATGCCAAGACCTATCGTTTAAGCCATCATGGCGCTGATCGCATTGATGTATTGCTTGAAACGGAGCAGCTGGATGAAGCTGTCAACACCGCCCGAACGGTTTTAGCGCATAACAAGGTTGATCACATCAGGCGTTCGCGTGATATTACTGCAACTGCACAGCGGCAGTGGACGACGATGCTTTACGTCTGGCTGACAGGCTTCGTGACTGGTGTGTCACTTTTGGCAATCTGCCTTATCTATTTGAAAGAACTATTCTTTTAACCTCCAACCCACTGTTACATTTGTTAACAGCATTTGATTTCTAACTGACGGTTCGGCTTGGTAGCTGTTGAATGACTGTTTTATGAGTCGGTTGGGAATGCATCAAACAAACGTAAATATTCAAAGCCTTATGCCAACACCGCGCAGTGATGGCGTTCTCGCCCAACGCTTGGGTGGCTTTGCGACGATTGCTGAGGCGCTGGACTATGCTGCTCAAGGCCAAACCGGGTTTAATTTTTATGGCGGCAAGGGGCAGTTGGCCTATGTGCTGCCCTATAGCGAATTGCGCCACCGCGCCATTTCCACAGCGCGCAAACTTTTAAGTGCAGGGTTGAAGCGCGGCCAACGTGTCGCCGTCGTGGCTGAAACCGGCCCAGAATTTATGACGGTGTTTTTTGGTTGTCAGTATGCAGGTCTTATCCCCGCGCCTGTGCCGTACAGCATGTATATTGGCGGCAAGGATGCCTACATTTCAAAAGTTGCGGGCATGTTTCGAGCAGCGGATGTTGCCGCTGTTATCACATCGGAAGATTTGCGCGAACACATCACTGCGGGTGCGGCAGACGCAAAGGTAAAGCTGGTTTACACCCACACTGAATTGCAAGCCTTGCCTGAAGCCATGGCGCGTTTACAAGGCTTTGAACCTGACGACGTTGCCTATGTGCAATATTCATCGGGCTCCACATCCGCACCGAAAGGCGTGT
>JAYUQS010000132.1:0-10527 GCA_043756645.1 Hyphomicrobiales bacterium
ACTTCGCGGTTGCGCGTTTCGTCATTTACGGCTCTCCTAGATGCCATTGCATTGGAGCCCACCTTCCTCGACACTGGTCTCCCAGCCGACAGGCAACCACAAAGGCTACCACAGGTAAGCAAACACGGAGCCTTTTGAGCTCCGCGCTGGGCAGTCTCTAGTGGAACTGGAAACCAATGTCAAACAATGGAAAACCCGCTAAAGACTGGTGTAATGTCAAACACTTGGGGCCAAAGACTGCGCGATATTACAGCGATTTCCGTTGTTACCCTCTATGTTTTGCCCATCATCTGGTGGGGATTATCGGCATTTACGCCGGCTGACGCGCTTTTGGACGTGAAACGCGCCTTGAGCTTCGACTACAAACCAACCTTCGATTACTTCGCCCTCACCCTGTTTGGCGAAGGCGGCACGATTTATGACTCGCGCGATAGTTTGGTCGATTCTCTCTTGGTTGCCCTGCTTTCGACCGTGATTGCACTTTTGGCAGCAGTGCCCATGGCCTACGCACTTTCGACCTTCGTGTTCAAGCATAAATCCCGCATGCTGCTGGCAGTCTTATTCCAGCGCTTCCTGCCACCCATCGCCATCGTCTTTCCGTTGGTGGGGCTTTATCATTCCGTCGACTTGCTCGACACCCGTCTTGGCCTCGCACTCGCCCACGCAGCACTAAACTTGCCCTTCGCCATTTTGTTGATGAAGTCTTTCTTCGATGATGTGCCGCCGGAAATTTCTGAGGCCGCCAAGCTCGATGGCGCGTCACGCTGGCAAATTTTCAGACGTGTTGTGCTGCCTATGATGCGCGGCGGAGTCGCGGCCACGGCGGTGTTATGTTTTATTTTTTCTTGGACAGAGTTTCTACTGTCACTTTTCCTGACGCAGAATTTACGGCTGGTGCCGGTGCAAGCGGGTATTCTGGTCATGAACATGTGGGGGTTGATTTCAGCCATGACAACAGCAGCCTTCGTGCCTGCGTTTATCTTTGTGCTGCTGGTGCAAAAACATTTAGTTCGTGGACTGACGATGGGACTTTATAAGTAGACGGCCCTCACCTGCCGCTGCGCGGCGTCCTCTCCCGCAAGCGGGCGAGGTGAAGGTTCTTCACTTCTCCCGCTTGCGGGAGAAGGTGGCGAGCGCATTGCGCGAGACGGATGAGGGAAGCCTCAAACCGGCAAATCCAAAACCATGTGTTTGGCAAAGCCCATTGTCGCATAGGCCGCCAACGACCCACTCTCACTGCCGCGTGCCGATGTCAAAATCACCGTACCATGCGCAGGCACATTTTCATCGTCCCCATTCAATCGCGTTTCTTCCACCAGATCAGCGGTGCGCCGTGCGATGGCGGGTGACGGATCAATGTAAGTCACGGGCCAAGGGGCCACCTTCGCAATGTCATCCGTCAGCAGCGGGTAATGGGTGCAGCCCAGCACTACCACATCGGTGAGCTTGCCATCGCGCTTGCGAAACACAGGTGCCACTTCCATGCGCAGCTCTTCCAGATCAACAGGCTGCCCCCGCAATTTCTGCTCGGCGATCTCAGCCAATCGCGGAGCGCCGTGGAGCAACACTTTGCAATGAAATGCATAAGTGTGAATAAGGGAATGGGTATATTCGCGGCTCACCGTGCCGGGTGTGGCAAGCACGCCGATTACGCCGGTTTTGGTTTGCGCGGCAGCGGGCTTGATTGCTGGCACGGTTCCGACGAAGGGCACTTTGTAGGCCTCACGCAATTCCACCAGCGCAATGGTGGAGGCCGTGTTGCAGGCAATGACAACGACATCAGGTTTCACGGTGTCGATCAACTTGCCGATGACCAACACGATGCGCTTGACCAGAGCCTGCTCTTTCCAAGCACCATAGGGAAAGCCTGCATTGTCGGCGGCATACACCAAATGCGCTTGCGGCAATTGCTTGGCTACAGCCCGTGCAACCGTTAGGCCGCCCATGCCGGAATCAAAAAGCAAAATGCGGGGTTGCGTCATGGGTCTTTTCTAACCCGAAGATGTTTCCTCACCAAAGAAGAAATCACCCCCCGTAAACTGCGCACCTCTTGTTCCGTCATTGCCGCCCGCGCAAACAGATTGCGCAAATTCCGCAACATCGAGGGTTTGAGCTTATCGGTTTTGAAAAAGCCCGACGCATCAAGTTCAGTTTCGAGGTGATCATAAAAACCATAAAGCTCGTCTTTATTCGCAGGCCGTGAATCTGACATTTGCAAACCGGGGCCTGCAACCGCCGCCAATTCAGGCGTTCCCATGCCAAGGCTTTTTGCCTCGTGCTTGAACCACTCGTAACTCACCAGCAAAACCGCTTGCGCGATGTTGAGAGACGCATAATCCGGGTTCACCGGAGCCGAGATAATAATATCGGCCAGCGAAACTTCCTCGTTGTTCAAACCAAACCGTTCCCGCCCAAACAATATCGCCACCTTCTCACCACGCGCAATCCGCGCCCGCATATCAAGGCCCGCCTGCTCCGGCGTCATCACGTCTTTGACCATGTCGCGCGGCCGAGCCGTAGTGGCATAAACATAATGTACGTCTTTAACACAGTCGGTCAGAGCATTGTAAACGCTGGCATTTTTAACAGTCTCAACCGCGCCAGAAGCCGCCGCCTCTGCCCGCACAGGGTCCCAGCCCTCACGCGGATCGACAAGCGCCAAATCAAACAAACCAAAATTCGCCATAGCCCGAGCAGCCATGCCGATGTTCTCGCCAAGTTGCGGGTTCACAAGAACCACGCGGGGGGTTGAGAGCATGTTTCGAGTAGTGTTAGTTTCAGTCATCAGTGTGGATTAGCTGTTCACAACTCCCTTGCAAAGCTCGTTTCACTTGGACAAAAGCATCAAGATTGGCTGAAATGCCGATGTCCTGTGAATAACGTGTATAACGCCACTTGAAAGCAGCAGCAGGATCGAAACATTGCTAAATCGAATCGCATGATTCATTTGAGCTTTACGACCCTTGCGCTATACTTGCGCGATGTACCAAACATTGAGCCAACGCATCACCTCAGACCCTGCCATCCTCGGCGGGCGTCCAATCATTCGTGGCATGCGCATTCGGGTATCGGACATTCTAGGCTATCTGGCAGCGGGCGACAGCCGCGAAACGCTTCTGGACCAATTCCCCGATCTGGAAGACGAGGACATTACAGCAGCACTAGAATACGCCAAGCAACTGGCAGACCATCGCTTGATCGCGGCAGAATAACTTTGCGCTTCGTCGTCGATGCAATGCTGCCTCGCGATCTCGCGGAGTATTTGATCGCAGAAGGCTACGAAGCATCAACTGTAAAATGGCTAAAACTCGGACCTGACGAAACAATTTGGCAATACGCTGAAACGCACCATGCAATCGTAATTACCAAAGATTCAGATTACTTGCCATTCCCCTCGGAGCACTCAACCGCCCAACTTGTCCATTTCACAGGTGGAAATATGTCTACAGCTATGATGATTGAACGCTTTCGCGATGGGTTGCCGCAAATCATTGAATCACTTCGCGCGGGAGAGAA
Source organism: Hyphomicrobiales bacterium (assembly GCA_043756645.1). Lineage (GTDB taxonomy): Bacteria > Pseudomonadota > Alphaproteobacteria > Rhizobiales > Aestuariivirgaceae > Aestuariivirga. The sequence goes on from JAYUQS010000132.1 coordinate 3,517, forward strand.
AACTGTTGAGATTCGTTAGAACGACAATTTGTTAACTCCCCCGCCCCTCCAACTTCCGCGCCTGCCTCAGCGCCGGGAACATCAAGCTCCACAATCCGGCCACCATCACAGTCCCTGCCCCACCGATGACCACAGCCGTTTTCGCCCCCAGCAGCGCCGCCACAGTCCCTGCACGGAATTCGCCCAATTCGTTTGACGCCCCGATGAACACGCGGTTCACCGCATTCACACGGCCCCGCACATCGTCTGGCGTCCACAGTTGCATCAGCGTTTCACGGATATAAACCGACACCATGTCGAGTGCACCCATCATCACGAGTGCGAACAGCGACAACGGCAACCAGGTGGAAAATCCGAACACCACCGTGAACAGTCCAAAGCCCGCAACACAAATAAACATCAACTTGCCTGCGTGGTTTTTGATGCCGAACTTTGATAGCCACAGCGCCATCAATAATGCGCCGACTCCTATTGCGGAGCGCAGCATGCCCAAGCCCACTTCATCGACCTGCAAAATGTCCTTCGCATAAATTGGCATCAGCGCCATCGCCCCACCCAGCAGCACCGCAAACAAGTCCAGCGAGATCGCCCCCATCACGATGGGTTCTGATTTTATAAACCGAAACCCTGCCAGCAACGTGCCAATTGTGGTCTCTTCAACGTGATTGCTCTGCTCAACCCGCCCGATCAACGCCACGCAAACAACCGCCAACACCAGCAAAGCCGCCGGAACGCCATAGGCCACCTGCCCGCCCAAGCCATACAGCAGCCCGCCGAACACAGGCCCCGTAATCGTGGTGATTTGCCAGTTCATCGAGTTCAGCGAAATGCCGTGGGGAATAGCTTCACGCGAAAGCAAATTCGGTGACAGCGCATCCGACGCCGGATTAAAAAACGCCCTCGCCACGCCAAGCAAAGCCAGAATGCCGAAGACATAATTCACATCGGTTTGTGCGGTCACGGTGAACCAGACAAACCCCATTGCCGCGATAAATTCCAGCGCCAAGCACAAGCCCAAAATCAGACGCCGGTTAAACCGGTCCGCGACCAGACCTGTGACCAATACCAAAATCAGCGCAGGCAAAAACTGTGACAACCCGATCAATCCCAAATCCCAGGGGTCGTTGGTCAAATCATAAACCTGCCAACTCACGGCCACCACCATGATTTGCGCGGCAAAACCATGGGCAGCGAGTGCTGCAAGATGTTTTACAAAGCGTGGGTAGTGCAGTGCATTTGAGGAAGCCGCCATGCCCTGTGGTGCCACGCGCTTGTGGCATTGTCAAAATAATCACCGCAATTGCAGCCGCCACACACCCCTGCTAGAAGCGCCGCAATTCTCGAACCCAAACAGAGGCATTTCCATGGATAAGATTAAAGTTGCAAACCCCGTTGTTGAACTCGACGGCGATGAGATGACCCGTATCATTTGGGATCTGATCAAAAAAGAACTGGTTCTGCCCTACCTCGACATTGACTTGCACTATTACGATCTCTCTGTCGAAAACCGCGACAAGACCGAAGACAAGGTCACGGTCGATTCGGCCCACGCGATCAAAAAGCACGGTGTCGGCGTGAAGTGCGCCACCATCACACCGGACGAAGCCCGCGTGAAGGAATTCAATCTGAAGCAAATGTGGAAATCACCCAACGGCACCATCCGCAACATTTTGGGCGGCGTGATTTTCCGTGAACCCATCATTTGCCAAAACGTGCCGCGCCTGGTGCCGGGTTGGACCAAGCCGATTATCATTGGCCGTCACGCTTTTGGTGACCAATACCGCGCCACCGATTTCACCTTCCCCGGCAAAGGCACGCTGACCATGAAGTTCGTGGGGGATGATGGCACCGTGATTGAAAAGGAAGTTTTCAAAGCCCCGGACGCTGGCGTGGCCATGGCCATGTATAACCTCGATGCATCGATCACCGAATTCGCCCGCGCCTCGTTGACCTATGGTTTGCAACGTAAACTGCCGGTGTACTTCTCATCCAAGAACACCATTCTGAAAGCCTATGACGGTCGCTTCAAGGACATCTTCCAAGCTATTTATGATGCCGAGTTCAAAGCTGAATACGACAAGCACAACATCACTTATGAACACCGCTTGATTGACGACATGGTGGCTTCTGCCATGAAGTGGACCGGCGGTTACATTTGGGCGTGTAAAAATTATGATGGCGACGTGCAGTCAGATTTGGTGGCCCAAGGCTATGGTTCACTTGGCTTGATGACATCTGTGTTGATCACACCAGACGGTAAAACTGTTGAAGCAGAAGCCGCCCATGGCACGGTGACCCGCCACTATCGCTTGCACCAACAAGGCAAGGCAACCTCAACCAACTCCACCGCATCGATCTATGCTTGGACCGGCGGCTTGAAGCATCGCGCCAAATTGGACGACAATGCGAAGCTCGCAAAGTTCGCCGACACATTGGAAAAAGTCACAGTCGCCACCATTGAAGAAGGCAAGATGACCAAAGACCTCGCGGTTCTCGTCGGGCCTGAACAGCAATGGTTGACCACCGAAGGCTTCATCCAAGCCGTCGACAAAAATCTCGAAAAGGCCATGGGCTGATCTTCACGAAATAAGAACAGAGAAGGCGGCTCTCAGGCCGCCTTTTCTTTATCGACGTCTTCAGCCTGCTGCGTGGGAAACCAAATTGTAAAGCGGCTGCCAACGCCAACTTCAGTTTCAATGTCCAATCGGCCACCATGTTGAACCGCGATCTGTTCAATTGCCGGTATGCCAAGTCCCGTGCCAAAACTTTTGGTCGTGAACAACGGCTCTCTGATCCGTGCCAACACTTCAGCTGGAATTCCGGGGCCATTGTCTACAATGCGAATGCTGCAATGGTCATTTTTCTGATAGGTCGAAATACACAACGCGGGTTGTGCCCCATTGCTGGTCAGCAACTGGTCACCTGTGCCAACCATCGCTTCAACAGCATTATTGATCATATTGATGATTGCGCGTTGCAGACGAGACGGATCAAAAGGAACCGACTTACCTTCAAGCCCGAGTACCAATTCAATACTCACATTTTGCGGAAGCTTTTTGACCTCCTCCTCGACAATCCCTGTTAGCCAACCGTCAAGATCGCTTGGACTGCATTGCATTTGTTTTGAACGTGAGAAGTCCAGCAGTTGCGTGATGATGTTGTCACATCGAACAATACCCTTGTTGATGCGCTCAAGTTGGTTTTCAACGTTCATGCCTTTGTCTTTGAGCTTACGCTCCAACAAGAACGCTGACGTGCGCACCGCACCCAGCGGGTTGCGCAACTCATGAGCGACAGTTGCCGTTAACTGGCCCAACTGTTCCAACCGTCCACGTTTTACCAATTCGTCTTGCGCTTCTGCAAGTTTTGCGACGTTAGCAGCCAGCTCGCGATTAAGACGCGAGACTTCATCATTGATACGCTGCAATTCAGTCATTTGAGATATGTCAATCAAGCTCAATGTGGCTGAGCGCGTCTGATCCCCCAATTCCAGCCACCCCGAACTGATCACAATGACTGTACGTGGCTGACTTCCCAATCCCTGCACGACCGTTTCGAATTTACAAGCCTGGCCCGGAAATGATGGATTAATTTCCTGCAATTTTGTAATTAATCTCACACGATCCTGTTCAGTGCCATCACCGCCGCAATATGCATTAAACAGCGGATTTGCGAAGGTTATGCCATTGCATTCATCGAACTGTGCCACGCCCACTGGCACTGTCTCACTCAACGCCCGGTATTGGTTCTCGCGCTTACGAATTTCCGTGAGATCAAAATTAGTGCCTATTATGTAGTATCGGCCATCCTCGCCAATTATCCTCGCTTTTCGAGTCTGAACAGTTTTTGACAACCCCGTTTCAGCGTCAACGACGACCTCTTCCCGCACCACAGCGACACCAGTTTTGAGCAGTTGCCGGTCTACCTCATTGAACACAACAGCCTTATCATGCATGTGAAAGTCAAAGTCGTTTTTACCCATAAGCATTTGATTGCTCATACCGGCAAGACGACAATGAGCGATATTAGATGCGACGAACCTGGTCTGGTCATCCTTCACATAAATCGGTGTGGGCAAGTGATCGAGCACCTCGATCAACATTTGCCGCGTCAATTCAAACTTCAAAGCTTCTTCAGCCATGATAAAGCACTCTCATGCACGGCAATTAAGCCGCTTCGTTTTCAACGGTTTTTAACAAGCGCATCAGATCCACCGGCTTTGAAAAAACACCAAGCGCGCCTTCTTTTACAGCCTTGTCCAGCAGATCATCGGCACTATAACCTGTCATGAAATAAATGCGGGCGTCCGGGTTTATTGATTTGATTTCCATAAATGAATCAACGCCATTTTTGTTCGGCATCATCACGTCAAAAAAACCAACATCCACTTTGTTGAGGCTGAAAGCTTCAATTCCCTGCTGCCCGTCATAGGCAACAATCACGCGATGATCGTCCATCTCGAACAGTTCCGCCAAAGAGTCAGCATTTGCTGCATCATCATCCACTACTAAAATATTTAACTTCTTAGACATGTGTATTCTCCAATTTTAGGCCGCCAAATGCGACAATTTGTTAATGAGTTCCATAGGGTCGAAAGGCTTATTGAGTATGCCTGTCAAAGTAATATCGGTAAGCGGTGAGTCCGTTGCCAAAGAAGGTGTCCGCGAATGCGGCACCAAAACTGTTTGCGCCCGATGACCAGAATCTCGAGCACGTTTATAGAGTTCCATGCCTTCAATCAGCGGCGCTGGCAGGTCGAGCAGTAAAATCTCATCATGAGAAACCTGCACATTTAAATCGTCTGGCCTCAAAATATGGCGACACCGCATACCATATTCGCTCAAGGTGGAATTGATGAAGTGACCAATATTTTCTCCACTTGCAAATCTCTGTGGAGACGCAACGACCAGCCCAGAAAGCCCAACACTTGTGGTCAATTTTATTATTGCTTCCGGGTCAAATGGCTTTTCCAAAACGCCTAAGGCCCCGCCATTTAAAGCTTGGGTCAGCAATTGCTCAACACTGTATCCTGTCATCATGTAAACCCGCGCGGTTGGCCGTACCCGACGGATTTGAATGAAGCTTTCAACCCCATTCATTCCGGGCAGCACCACGTCCATGAAAGAAATATTGAATTCCTGCTGCTGTGCGGCGCGAATGGCATCTTCACCCGTGTGCACAATTTTTACGTCATGCCCTTCCATTTCCAGTAATTCACCCAATGAACATGCATTGTCGACGTCATCATCGACGACAAGAATTTTTAACGATTCAGTCATGCTGCAACCCTTTCCGAGGGATTCACAAGTGGAAGATAAATGGTAAATGTTGAGCCAACACCTGGCGTTGATTGAATATCCAATCGGCCACCATGTTGAACGGCAATTTGCTCAACCGCAGGCACACCTAGACCTGTGCCAAAATTCTTTGTGGTAAACAGCGGTTCACGAATGCGCACCAAAACATCAGCCGCCATTCCCGGCCCATTGTCAGCAACTTCAATACAGACTTCATTGCCAACGATGCGGGTCGTTACGGAGACCTTTGGCTCAGTTGTAGGTTTTTCGGCCACATCGCTCCCTTTTCCAACCATGGCTTCGCAGGCATTTGTAACAAGGTTCAAAACAGCACGTCTCAATCGCGTGCCATCAAAATGTACTTCCGTTGAATCTAAACCGAGTTGACAATCGACAGCCACCGACGCTGGCAATGACTCGCACTCCTCAAGCAAAACTTTTTCCAACCATTCATCAAGTCTTGCTGCTTGAGTTTCCACTTGTTTCGTTCGCGAAAAATCCAAGAGCTGAGTGATAATCGCATCACACCGCGTGATACCATTGTTGATCCGATCAAGTTGCGGTTCAACTCCTGTATTCTTTCCTTGCAACTTTCGCCCAATCAGAAACGCCGACGTACGCACTGCTCCCAACGGGTTGCGAATTTCATGGGCGACTGTGGCTGTCAATTGCCCCAATTGTTCCATTTTTCCCTTTTTGAGCAATTCATCTTGTGCCGATTTCAGCAGGGTCAGCTTTTGCGATAAATTCACATTCAACAGCGCAACTTCTTCGTTGATGCGATCTGTTTCCACACGCAGTTCTTCCGAGTGTTTTTGAGCAACTTCCACTTCGTCCAACCGCTTTAAGGTTTTTGAAAACATGCTGGCCGCCATACCAAGCGCGATAAGTGCATTGAGCAATCCCAATGCAGACATATAAAGCAATCGATTTTGCGCTGATTTTTTGCGCTCAAAGAGGTTTCGATTTAAAAGATCATAGCTGGGCACCAACATTATCTGGGCCGCAGACCTCATCTCGCTCACCTGCTGGCGCAAAACCGCATCATCTCCGCTTGCCATACCAAACATAAACTGATTGCCAAACTGGACAGTCGCCGTTTCAATTTTCTTCGCGCTTGATTCAATAATCACATAATCAACTGGTTGAATGGCCGCCGATTTAGATCTTTGTATCGACTCTTTCAGTTTTTCAGTTGCAGCTTTTAAATGTCCGAGTAGGACAGCGAGTTGAAAACGTGCATTCAACCCGCTATCTTTCAAGTTGAGTTGAGTGATCACTTCATTTGAATGGCCAATCAAGATTGGCAATGAAACAGTCAACGAAGTTGCCAAATGATAGCTCGCTTCGTCGCTGTCGAGGACCAGCCCTGAAACTGTTGCGACGTCAGAAATGTAATCGAGTGGCTCTCGAAGTCCGTTGTTGTTTTCATCGCTATCTACAACAGTGTTGTTGAAATACCGCTCAAAATTTTCTTCTTCTCGAATTCCAAGAAGTTGTTCAAGTTCTTTGATCCGAACTAAACTTTCAGCAGGCAGCTGCTCAACTTTCGCAAGATGTAGCGCCATAACGATCTGCGTCAATTCAGTGCCCAATATCTCCCTTTCCAGAACACTGATGTCTCTCTTTGCTTGAAGCAAATAGTTTGATCCAAAAAAGACCATTGGCACTGCAAGTATCGTCATGATCAACAGCAATCGCAGACCTGCTGTTT
>JAYUQS010000133.1:0-10500 GCA_043756645.1 Hyphomicrobiales bacterium
GCCAAGGTTTCAGGGCTGGCCTCACCAAAGCCTTCGCACATCCGGGGAAGACAGCGGCTGAACTGCATGCGCGACTTCAAAGCCGCACCGTCGATTTCAATCGGGATTCCGGTTGGCAAATAAACGCCGATGGGCGCCAGAATACGCATGAATGTGATGGCCTTACCCTCACGTTTCACCCGCGACACCACAACGGAAAGCGCAATGCGCTCGTCTTTATCATTTTTGGCATTTTGAATCATGCCGCAGCTCTTGCCACCTTGCTCAGTTGGCAGCTCCGTGCATTGCACCTCCCATTTCCCATGTTTGGAAATGACTTCTGACTTCGGCGCTTGTTGTTGACCTTGCGGAGCTGCACCGGCACGTGGGCCCAGACCACCCGGCACTTCACTGTCGGTCTTGGTGTCTTGCGCAAAGGCAACCGGCGACAACATCATCAGGCCTGCAAAGGCGAGTACAAAAGGCGAAAAGCTGATTCTCACGGGACTGCGTATCCTTATTCTTTAAAATATCGAATTCACTGGCTCTTACCGCCCCAAGTCGAGGCTGGCAAGCTTTGCGGAAAAAGCAGTAAATTCCCGCTAAATGAGGCAAAAATCCGGTTGCGGCCCGTGCTGTCAACGGCAAGACGTTTTGCCGCGTCATCGCAAGGTTGCGACGCGCGTAATATTATGGTTCTAAGGAGCCAACGGCACCCGGATACGGGCGTGTTTGCTTGAAAATGCACAGGCCGATAGAATTTTAGAGGGATATGGCACGAATGACCATGAATTCAAAACTGCTGGCAGGCACTTTCGCCGCCGCTGTTGCATTTGCACCTAGCTTGGCACTGGCAGCCGCCGGTCAAGCCGAGCCTTGGCAGATGACCTTGCAAGATCCGGTAACGCCAGTGGCTGAATACATCAATACTTTCATTTTCTGGCTGCACTGGGGCATGTTCCTGATTTCAGCCTTTGTGCTGGCCTTATTAGTCTATGTCATGGTGAAATTCAACGCCAAGGCCAACCCGGTGCCATCGAAGACCACGCACCATGTTGGTCTGGAAGTGGCTTGGACTTTGATTCCAGTTTTGATTTTGGTGGTCATCGCCATTCCATCGTTCCGCTTGCTCTATTTGCAACGCGACATTCCGCAAGCTGATCTCACAATCAAAGCCATCGGCAATCCGGGTTGGAACTGGACTTATCAGTATCCTGATCTCGGTGTTGATGCCTCAGGCGAAGCGAAGGTGAACTTCACCGCCAATATTTTGTCGGAAGCCGATGCAAAATCGCAAAACCGCCCCTACCTTTTGGCTTCAGATACGCCGATGGTTGTTCCAGTGAACAAAACCGTGAAGATGATTATCACATCAGATCCAGCAGGCATCATTCACGCTTGGACCATTCCATCCTTCGGCATGAAAATTGACGCCATCCCCGGTCGTTTGAACGAAGATTGGTTCCGCGCCACCAAGGAAGGCATTTATTACGGCCAGTGCTCTGAACTCTGCGGCAAAGAGCATGCCTTTATGCCAATCGAAGTGCATGTTGTGTCTGAGTCCGACTACAATGCTTGGGTCAGCAAGGTGCAGACTGCAAGCGTCGAAGAAGCAACCAAATTCATTATGGCTTTGAAGTTGGCGAAGCAGCCTGCTTTGGCCCAAAACTGATTTAATCCGAGAGGCATAAAACCATGGCAACTTCACACGCCGCTCACGACGATCACCACGCCGACCCATCGGGCTGGCGTCGTTACGTCTATTCCACCAATCATAAAGACATCGGCACCATGTATCTGTGGTTCGCCATTTGTGCAGGTATCATCGGCGGCTTGCTGTCGGTGATGATGCGCATTGAACTGCAAGCCCCCGGCATTCAATATTTTCATGGCCTGGCCAATATGGTGTATGGCTCCAACATGGATAACTTGGACGCTGGCAAGCACATGTATAATGTGTTCGTGACAGGCCACGCTCTTCTCATGATCTTCTTCATGGTCATGCCCGCCATGATCGGCGGTTTCGGCAATTGGTTTGTGCCTTTGATGATCGGCGCACCCGACATGGCCTTCCCGCGCATGAACAACATTTCATTCTGGTTGCTGGTTCCTGCGGTTGGCTTGTTGCTGATTTCGATGTTCGTGGAAGGCCCGTCAGGCTTGTACGGCGTAGGCGGCGGCTGGACGATTTATCCACCCCTTTCCACCACGGGCCAACCCGGCCCCGCCATGGACTTTGCAATTCTGTCGCTCCACTTGGCAGGTGCGTCGTCCATTCTCGGTGCCATCAACTTTATCACCACCATTTTCAACATGCGCGCCCCCGGCATGACACTGCACAAAATGCCGCTCTTCGTATGGTCGGTATTGGTCACCGTGTTCCTGCTTTTGTTGTCGCTTCCGGTTCTGGCTGGCGGCATCACCATGCTGTTGACCGACCGTAATTTCGGCACCTCGTTCTTCGAAGCAGCCTCAGGCGGCGACCCGATTTTGTTCCAGCACTTGTTCTGGTTCTTCGGTCACCCAGAAGTTTACATTCTGATTTTGCCGGGCTTCGGCATCGTCAGCCAAATCATATCGACCTTCTCGAAGAAGCCGGTGTTCGGTTATCTCGGCATGGCCTATGCCATGGTGGCGATTGGTGTTGTGGGCTTCATCGTCTGGGCCCACCACATGTACACCGTGGGCATGGATGCTGACACGCAAGCCTACTTCGTTGCCGCAACCATGATCATTGCCGTTCCAACCGGTGTCAAAATCTTCTCATGGATTGCAACAATGTGGGGCGGTTCGATTGAATTCCGTCCGCCAATGGTCTGGGCCATCGGCTTCATCTTCCTGTTCACCGTTGGTGGTGTGACGGGCGTGGTACTGGCCAATGCCGGTGTTGATCGTTCGCTTCATGACACTTACTATGTGGTGGCCCACTTCCACTACGTGTTGTCCTTGGGTGCCGTATTCGCCATCTTCGCGGCCTGGTATTATTGGTTCCCGAAGATTTTCGGATATTTGTACAACGAAAAAATTGCTCACCTGCATTTCTGGGTCACCTTCGTTGGCGTCAACCTGCTGTTCTTCCCGCAACACTTCTTAGGGTTGGCAGGCATGCCACGCCGCTATGTTGACTATCCGGAAGTCTATGCGGGCTGGAACATGGTGTCGTCCTACGGCTCCTATCTCTCAGCCGCTGGCGTGTTGATCTTCTTGTACGGCACCTTCTCGGCCTTCGCCAAGAAAGTGCCAGCAGGCAACAACCCATGGGGCGAATATGCCACCACCTTGGAATGGACCCTGACGTCACCACCGCCATTCCATCAGTTCTCAACGCTGCCAGTGATTAAGTAAGAGAGTGATTAAGTAGATCAATGACCGCTGCAAACGACCATATCCCAGCAGACTTGGCCACCCCTCTCGGTGGCCAAGGTGATGTGAGTGACTACTGGGCGCTGCTCAAGCCGCGCGTCATGTCCCTTGTGGTCTTCACGGCGATTGTTGGTTTGCTGGCCGCACCCGGAAACATTCATCCGTGGTTTGGCTTTATCTCTATTTTCTGCATCGCATTGGGGGCAGGGGCTTCAGGTGCGTTGAACATGTGGTACGATGCCGACATCGACGCCATCATGACGCGCACGCAATCGCGTCCCGTTCCCCGCGGTGCCATTCAGCCTGCGGAAGCTCTGGGCTTTGGCGTCGCACTGTCTGTCGCTTCGGTTTTGATATTGGGCTTGTTCGTCAATGTGGCCTCCGCCGCATTATTGGCCTTCACGATTTTCTTTTACGCCGTTGTCTACACAATGGGCTTGAAGCGCCGCACACCGCAAAACATTGTGATTGGTGGAGCAGCCGGTGCCTTCCCGCCAATGGTTGCTTGGGTGGCGGTCACCGGTTCGATTGATTTGGGTTCGATTGCACTCTTTCTTTTGATTTTCATGTGGACGCCGCCACACTTCTGGGCTTTGGCGCTGTTCAAGGAAATCGACTACGGCAATGCTGGCGTTCCCATGTTGCCAAATGTTGCAGGCCGCCCTGAAACCAAAAAGCAAATTCTGATGTACTCACTGGCGTTGGTTCCAACCATTGCCTTACCATTGCTCACGGGCACTGCTGGCTGGCTCTATGCCGTGGGTGCAGTCGTGTTGACGGTGAAGTTCCTCTGGGATGCAATTGTGCTTTATCGCGCCGAGGGCCGTTCGGATGAGAACAAATCCGCAGGTAAATTGTTCAAGTTTTCCATTCTCTGGCTCTTTGCTCTCTTCGCATTCATCCTCATTGAAAAGCTGGTGGGCTTGGCCCCCTTTGCAGGCGTGATCTGATGAACAAGCCTGTTCCACCCGTTGCCTTCTCTCCGGAAGATCTGGCCCGCCGCCGCCGCCGCTCAGTTGTGATGGCCTGGTGCCTTGTTGGCATGATGGTTTTGTTCTTTGTTTCTACCTTGGTGCGCCTTGGTGCCTCGATCATGGATCGGAGCATGTGATGGTGAGTGAAGCCAAGAACAAACGTGTGGCATTGATGGCAACCGGCCTTGTCGTTGCCATGGTGGGCTTGGCCTATGCCTCGGTTCCGCTTTATCGCTTGTTCTGTCAGGCCACCGGTTTTGGCGGCACCACGCAAGTGGCCGCAATCGCTGACGCGAAAGCCACGACACAAGACATCTCAATCCGCTTTGACGCCAATGTGTCTTCCGACTTGGGCTGGACCTTTCACGCCAAACAAAACGCCATGACCATAAAAATCGGCGAGCCCACGATGGCCTATTACACCGCCACCAACGCCTCGAGCAAAACCGTTACAGGAACAGCGATGTTCAACGTTACCCCGCCGGAAGCTGGCATTTTCTTCAACAAGATTGAGTGCTTCTGCTTCACCGAGCAAACCTTGAAGCCCGGCGAAACGGTTGACATGCCGGTTCAGTTTTTTGTGGATAGCGCTTTGTTGGAAGACGCTGATACCAAGACCATCCGCGAGATTACTTTATCTTACACCTTCTACCCCACCACATCCAAAGCACCTGGTAAACAGGTCGAACTCAAGACGAATTAAGGAGCCCACGCCATGGCTGATGCACACGCAAAAAATCACGACTATCATCTGGTCGATCCATCACCTTGGCCCTTCATAGGTTCCATGGCCGCCTTCGTGATGGCCATTGGTGCCGTCATGTGGATGCACGGTTCAACGTCTGCTGTGATGATCGTCGGCCTTCTCGGCGTGCTCTACACCATGTTCATGTGGTGGCGTGACATCATCAATGAAGCCCACAAGGGCGATCACACACCCGTGGTGTCATTACATTTGCGCTACGGCATGTTGATGTTCATCGCGTCCGAAGTCATGTTCTTCGTGGCGTGGTTCTGGGCGTATTTCGATGCGTCGCTGTTCTCAGGCGAAGCCATTCAACAAGCCCGTTCATTGGCCACAGGCGGCGTCTTCCCGCCAGCCCCACTGGTCGACGGCGTGGTTGAACACACCAAAATTTTCGATCCTTGGCACTTGCCATTGATCAACACACTCGTTCTGTTGACGTCGGGCACGACGGTGACCTGGGCCCACCACGCACTTTTGAACAATGACCGCAAGGGTTTGATCCGGGGTCTCGTGCTCACCATCGCTTTGGGTCTCTTGTTCACCAGCTTGCAGGCCATCGAATATGCCGAAGCAGGCTTCGCCTTCAGCCGCAACAGCGGTGGCAATATCTATGGCTCCACTTTCTTCATGGCCACGGGCTTTCATGGCTTCCACGTCATCATCGGAACCATCTTCCTGATCATCTGCCTGTTCCGCGCCTTGAAGGGCCATTTCACACCCGAACAACATTTTGGTTTTGAAGCCGCCGCCTGGTACTGGCACTTCGTGGACGTGGTCTGGCTGTTCCTGTTTGCGGCAGTGTATATTTGGGGCTCAGCAGGTGCGCCGATACCGGCGCATTAAGCGCTTCGGTCCTCATCCGTCTCGCGACGCTCGCCACTTCACCTCTCCCGTTTACGGGAGAGGACGCTGCGAAGCAGCAGGTGAGGGACGTGCCATGACCGAAAACTACGACCCACTGCTTTCGCCATCCTCGCCATCCCCACATTCATGCTGCGCCCCATGAAAGGCGTGCTTCTGGCCCAACAATGGCGCATGGGTGCAAGTGAAGGCAGGATTGAGAAATGAAACGCCGTATATGGCCCATCGTACTGGCGTCTGGTTTGGCGCTGGCTCTGTTGCTCACCTTGGGCATGTGGCAGGTACAGCGCCTCGCATGGAAAAACCAACTGATTGCCGACTACGACAAAGCCATTGGCAGTGAAGCGATAACGCTCGATAGCGCCCTCGAACTCTTTCTCGCAGGCAAACGCATTGACGGCATGAAGGTGAAGGCAACCGGCAAATTTGCCCCGCGAGAACCCTTGCGACTCCTCACGTCAACACCACAAGGCCCGGCTTGGGAATTGGTGCACGGCTTTGAACTCAGCAGCGGAAGTGCCGTGCTGGTGAACCGTGGCAAAATCAACCACGACCAGAAAATTCCCACCCCACGTGATGAAATGGTCGAAATTACCGGCCACATTGTCTGGCATGATCAGGGCCAAGGCAGCTTCGACGTCGAAAACAAGCCTGAAGAAAATCTGTGGTATTGGTGGGACGTGGTCGCCATGACCAACCAATTTTCTGCAACACATTTGAACCCCAACTATGTCGTCCTCAATCTGGTGCCAGACAGCCCCGGCACCGAAGGGCTCTACGTCGAAGCCCCCAAAGCCAACTTGCGCAACAATCACTTGGGCTATGCGATCACATGGTTCGGGCTGGCGGCGGTGTTGGTTGTGATGACGGGGTTGTTCCTCTATAGACAGCGTCATCCCGGCGAAAGCCGGGATCTTTTTAACCCATAGCACCAGATTCCGGCTTCCGCCGGAATGACGGAATACTTTATGAAATACATCTCCACCCGCGGGCTCGCCCCTGTCCTCGACTTTGAAGGTGCCATGATCTCCGGCCTTGCCCGTGATGGTGGCTTGTATTTGCCCTCGCATTTCCCGACATTCTCGGTCGAAGAACTCCGCGCCCTGCGTGGCAAGCCCTTCGCTGATGTGGCTTTCGCCATTGCCAAGCGCTTTGCTGATGGCGCTATTCCTGATGCTGAATTGAAATCCATGGTCGTCGAGGCCTACGGCACATTCGGCCATCAAGCCGTGACGCCCTTGAAACAGCTCGACGCAAATCTCTGGCTGCTTGAATTGTTCCACGGCCCCACCATCGCTTTCAAAGACGTGGCCATGCAGTTGCTCGCGCGCTTGATGGATTGGTCACTGGCGAAATCCAAAACCCGCGCCACCATCATCGGCGCAACTTCTGGCGATACCGGCGGTGCCGCCATCGAAGCCTTTCAACATTCGAAGAACGCATCGATTTATATTCTGCATCCGCACGGCCTTGTCTCTGATGTGCAGCGCCGCCAGATGACCACGGTCAATTCACCCGCCGTCACCAACATTGCGCTGGAAGGCAATTTCGACGACTGCCAAGCCATCGTCAAAGACCTGTTCAACGACCACGCCTTTCGCGATGGCGTACAGCTTGCGGGCGTCAACTCGATCAACTGGGTCCGCGTCATGGCGCAGATTTCTTACTACATCTTTGCGGGCCTTGCCTTGGGCGCACCGGACCGCAAAGTCAGCTTCACCGTTCCAACCGGCAATTTCGGCAACGTCATGGCGGGTCTTGTGGCCAAGCGTTTGGGGTTGCCGATTGACCGCCTCGTCATCGCCACCAATGAAAATGATATTCTGGATCGCACGTTGAAATCCGGCCGTTATGAAGTCACTGGCGTACACGCCACCTCAAGCCCCTCAATGGACATTCAAGTCTCGTCGAATTTCGAGCGCTTGGTCTTCCTCGCCAATAACAACAACCCCGAAACCGTGGTCCGCGCCATGGCGGGCCTCAAACAAGCAGGCTCCTTCACGCTCGAAAACGTAGCACTCCAAGCCATTCGCCATGAATTTGATTCAGGTAGCAGCAGCGAGATCGAAACCGCCGCCGCCATGAAAGCTATTCTCGCTTCAACCGGGGAACTGCTCGACCCGCACACCGCAGTTGGAATTCACGTGGCCCGCCACCATATGGGTGATAGCCCGATGATTGTTCTGGCCACCGCCCATCCCGCCAAGTTCCCGGCGGCGGTCCAAAAAGCCACCGGCATTAACCCTGAACTGCCCCTCAAGCTAAAAGGCTTGATGGAACGCGAAGAAAGTTTCACAGTGCTTCCCAACAGCGCCGAGGCCGTCAAGAGCCTGATTTTGGAAAAACAAAAGCGCTGAATTGGGAGAGACTATGACAGTTCAAATCACCACCTTGACCAACGGTCTGACCGTCGTCACCCACCACATGCCGCATATTGAAACGGCAGCCATTGGCATTTGGGTGAAGGCTGGTGCGCGTGATGAATTGCCGGAAGAAAATGGCATTGCCCATTTTCTCGAACACATGGCGTTTAAGGGTACCAAGCGCCGCACCGCCCAAGGCATTGCCGAGGAAATCGAAAATGTCGGCGGCGAGATCAACGCGGCCACCGGCATGGAAACCACGACTTATTATGCCCGCGTCATGAAAGAAGACTGGAAGCTGGCGCTTGATATTCTGCATGATATTTTCACCGAGTCCGTTCTGGATGAAGATGAAATGGAACGTGAGCGCGATGTAATTCTGCAGGAAATCGCCGCCGCCAACGACCAGCCCGATGATTTGGTATTCGACCTCTCGCAAGCCGCAAGTTTTGGTGACCATCCGCTGGGACGTTCAATTTTAGGCCCTGCAAGTTTGGTCGAAACCATGTCGCGCGATCAAATGGCGGCATGGCGTGACCGTAACTATTGGGCATCCCGCATTGTTGTGTGCGCGGCGGGCAACATTGACCACCAAGCCTTCGCCAAAGAAACCGAAAAGCTCTTTGGCCATATGGAGCGCGGTTCAGCGCCACAGCGCCAATCCCCACTTTTCGCATCAGGTTCCAGCGTCGAACAAAAACCGCTGGATCAAACCCATATCGTCCTAGGCTTTGCAGCACCCAATTATCGCGACCCCCGCATCTATCAATTGCAGGTTTTGTCGAGCGCATTGGGCGGCGGCATGTCATCGCGTCTTTTCCAAGAGGTGCGTGAAAAGCGTGGCCTCTGTTACAGCGTATTTTCATTCGGCACATCCTATGAAGACGTAGGCCAACTCGGTGTTTACGCGGCAACCTCACCAGAACACACGCCTGAACTGATTGATGTGACAGCTGATGTGTTATTGTCCATGGGCCGCAGCGTGTCTGATAAGGAAATCGCCCGCGCCAAAGCCCAACTCAAGACCTCGCTGGTGATGAACCTTGAAAGCGCATCTTCGCGCGCTGATCAAATTGCACGGCAATATCTGGCTTTTGGTGAAATACCGGAAGTTTCAACTTTGGTAAAACGCATCGATGCCGTAACCGCAGAAAACGTCCGCGCCTTGGCCGACGAAATTTTCTCCGCAACCCGACCATCTTTGAGTGCGGTTGGCCAACTCTCAACCCTCGCCAGCTATTCCGACATTGCGGCACGTTTCGCCGCAAAATCCTGACGATCTGCAATGGGCTTGTTGCAAGGCTTGCTCAAACCACGGCCGGAGATTTCCTGCCACGGCAAAATGACCTATTTGCGCAATCCGCAAATAGATGACTTTGGACAGTGGCGGGACCTGCGCCGACAAAGCCGCAGTTTTATCGAGCCTTGGGAACCACTCTGGTTGGATGATGAATTGCTGTTCACGTCCTTCCGCAATCGCATGCATAATTATTCAAAGCTGGTAAGAGACGACCATGCTTTTCCGTTCTTCATTTTCAGCCGCGATGAAAAACAACTGTTGGGCGCCATCACCATTTCAAACCTGCGTCGCGGCGTGGCGCAAATGGCAACCCTTGGCTATTGGATCGGTGAACCATTCGCAAACAAGGGCTTCATGACGGATGCGCTTGCAGCAACGATAGACTTCGCTGGCGATGACTTGAAACTGCATCGGTTAGAAGCCGCCTGCCTGCCAGCCAACGAACCTTCAATGCGGCTGTTACAAAAATCAGGTTTCACGCGCGAAGGCCTCGCCAAAGACTATTTAAAGATCAACGGCCGGTGGGCGGATCATATTCTCTGGGGATTGAGCTTTTCAGAACAGCGTTAGTGCATCGCACATAGCCAAAAAAGTCCCATCATCCGCCCTTCGGGCGTCTTCTCCCGCAAGCGGGAGAAGTGAATTTATGTAAAAGTTCTTCACCTCTACCGCTTGCGGGAGAGGACGGCGCGTAGCGCCAGGTGAGGGACGTTATCCTCACATGCAATTGCCCTGCTCACAAGCGGGAGGGGGAAGAATGGGGTAACTCTTTTGGCGGTTGGTATTATCTTAAGCATATGAAAACCTCTCTAGAAAACTAGGGCGTGTCGTCAATTAGGGGATTCGCAAATCATTTGAAACGTGATTCATAGGGAGCCTTATTGAAGGAGGCTTTGATGGTGAAACGTTATG